>NZ_JBISDI010000019.1:0-70650 GCF_051162045.1 Anaerozeibacter quisquiliarum | reverse complement strand
ATCAAGGTGCTCGGGTAAGGGAATGTGAAGGCGCCGCACGCAGAAGCGTGCGGCGCTTTTTCCGCCAAGAATTAACCCGAATTCCCCCATTCCGCTCCGCATCCGCGGCATACCGCTATTGACACTGCACCAATCATATGATATAATTCTAAAGCGTGCCCCGTAAGGGGCTTTGATTTTGATCCAACCGCAGGAGGTGGCTGACCGTGGCATCCGATAAGCGCGTCAAGGTTACGATGGCTTGCCAGGATTGCAAGCAGCGTAATTACAACACCATGAAGAACAAGAAGAACGACCCCGACCGCTTGGAAATGAGCAAGTATTGCCGTTTCTGCAAAAAGCACACCGCGCACAAGGAGACCAAATAGAGCGCCTGTGCGCGCATAAGCGTGAGACTGTGCGAAAGTGAGGGAGACCCATGGCCAAGCCCAACACCCCCGAAAAGGAGCAGCAGACCGGCTTCTTCCGGAAGATCGGCCGCTTCTTCAAGAACCTCGGCCTCGGCATCGCCCGCAGCTTCAAGGAGATGTTCTCGGAGCTCAAGAAGGTGACCTGGCCCACCCGGAAAGAGCTGGTCAACTATACGCTGGTCGTGCTCGCGTTCATGACCATGATGGGCATCATCATCGGCGTGCTGGACGCAGGCGCCGCGTGGCTGGTCAGCGCGCTCATCAGGGTATAGGGAGAGCATATGGCAGAGCAAGCGCCTCAGTGGTACGTGGTGCATACCTATTCCGGGTATGAGAACAAGGTCAAGGCGAACCTTGAGAAGTCCGTTGAAAACAACGGCATGCAGGATCGGATCTTTGAGGTCAAGATCCCCGTCGAAGAGGCCGTCGAGATCAAGAATAACAAACGCAAGACCGTGCAGCGGAAACTCCTGCCCGGCTATGTGATGGTGCGCATGATTATGACCAATGAGTCGTGGTACTTGGTGCGCAACACACGCGGCGTGACCGGCTTTGTCGGCCCGGGGTCGAAGCCCACGCCACTGTCCGAGATGGATTTTTTAAGCATCGGCGAGAACCGCACCGCGACGCGCATCGACATCGAGGTGGGCGACGAGGTGCGCATACTGACCGGGCTGTTCGAGAACTTCAGCGGTCGCGTGGTGTCCATCGACCAGGTCAACAAGAAGGTCAAGGTCATGGTGCCAATGCTCAAGCGCGAGACCGCCGTCGAACTTGAATACGACGAGGTCGTGCGCGAAGTGCGATAAAGGGGAGCGGCGGCCCATTCGGGCGCTTCCCCAAGTGACTGACATCCCGCACCGCGGGTTTCAGCGTGGGAGGAATGCGGGGCAAGCCCCGCGTTCCGTTTCACCACATTAAGTTAAGGAGGACATCCCCATGGCCAAGAAGGTAACCGCGCTTATCAAGCTGCAGGTCAACGCCGGCAAGGCGACGCCCGCGCCGCCGATCGGCCCCGCGTTGGGCCAGCACGGCGTGAACATCCCGGGCTTCTGCAAGGAGTTCAACGACCGCACCGCCAAGCAGATCGGCCTGGTCATCCCGGTGGTCATCACCGTCTACCAGGACCGCTCGTTCACCTTTGTCACCAAGACTCCCCCCGCCGCCGTGCTCATCAAGAAGGCGTGCGGCCTGGAGCACGCCTCGGGCCGCCCCAACAAGGAGAAGGTCGCCAGCATCACCAAGGCGCAGGTCAAGGAAATCGCCGAGCTCAAGATGCCCGATCTGAACGCGGCCAGCGTGGAAGCCGCCATAAGCATGGTCGCCGGCACCGCCCGCTCGATGGGCGTCACGGTGGTCGACTGATTCCTATAGCGACAGTATGTGGGAGGACGAAGCGCCGTTTGCACCACAGGGAGGAATAGAAATGACGAAGGGTAAGAAATATCAGGACAGCGTGAAGCTGATCGACCGCCTCAAGCAGTACGACCCCGACGCCGCGGTGGCGCTGGTTAAGCAGACCGCCAAGGCCAAGTTCGACGAAACCGTCGAAATCCACGTGCGTCTGGGCGTCGACCCGCGCCACGCCGATCAGCAGGTGCGCGGCACCGTCGTGCTGCCGCACGGCACCGGCAAGACCAAGAGCGTGCTGGTGATTTGCAAGGCCGACAAGGCCAAGGAAGCCGAGGACGCCGGCGCCGACTTCGTGGGCGCCGAGGACATGATCGCCAAGATTCAGGGCGGCTGGTTCGGCTTCGACGTGATGGTCGCCACGCCCGACATGATGGGCCTGGTCGGCCGCTTGGGCCGTGTGCTCGGCCCCAAGGGCCTTATGCCCAACCCCAAGACCGGCACCGTGACGATGGATCTGAACAAGGCCATCGGCGAGATCAAGGCCGGTAAGGTCGAGTACCGCGTCGATAAGACCGCGATCATCCACTGCCCGGTCGGCAAGGCCTCGTTCGACAGCCAGAAGCTCGAAGAGAACCTGCGCACGCTGATGGAAGCCATCCTCAAGGCCAAGCCGGCGGCCGCCAAGGGCACCTACATCCGCTCGGCCGTGATATCGAGCACCATGGGCCCGGCGATCAAGCTGAACGCGTTGAAATTCTAGCCCAGGCTGCCTTTACAAGCCGCCGCGTAAAAATACGCGGCGGCTATGTTTTAACTTGACATACTATATCACATATGCTAAACTGGTCAAGTGCCATGAAGATGGCCGTGCCATAGACAGCGGGTGCTACGCATAAGGCCCACGGGCCGCCCGCCGAGGCGCAACGATGAAAGTGCTTCTTTCGCCTTGCGCTGCTGTGCGCGAGGCGATTTTTGTGGCCCATCCGGGACGGGAAAGAGGTGCAAGAACATTGTCCAAGAACTTAGACATCAAGAAGGGCGTCGTGCAGGAGATCAAGCAGAAGTTTGAATCGGCCCATTCGGCCATTCTGCTCGACTACCGCGGCTTGACCGTGGCCGAGGTGACCGAGTTGCGCAACCAGTGCCGCGCCGCCGGCGTCGAGTACGTGGTGCTTAAGAACACCATGATCGATCTGGCCGTGAAGGAACTGGGCATCACCGGCCTCGACGGCCACCTCAAGGGCCCCACCGCCGTGGCCTTTGGCATGAAGGACGCGGTCGCGCCCGCCAAGGTGCTGACCGAGTTCATCAAGAAGACCAAGAAGACGCAGGTCAAGTGCGGCGTAGTCGACGGCCATGTGATCGACGTCAAGGGCGTCACCGCGCTGTCGGAACTGCCGCCGAAGGAGGTCCTCATCGCCAAGATGATGGGCAGCCTGAACGCGCCGATTACCAACTTCGTGGGCGTGCTGTCCGCGACGCTGCGCTCGCTGGTGTACGCCATCGAAGCCGTGCGCAAGCAGAAAGCCGGCGAATAGTGCATCGTCGTAGGGGCGACCTGCGGTCGTCCGCAACCCAAATAATTTGAGGAGGATAATATCATGAACCGCGAAGAACTGATTTCCGCCATTGAGTCGATGACCGTACTGGAGTTGGCCGAGCTGGTGAAGGCCCTGGAAGAGAAGTTTGGCGTGTCCGCCGCCGCGCCGGTGGCCATGGCCGCCGCCCCCGCCGCCGCCGCCCCCGCGGAGGCCGCCGAAGAGAAGACCGAGTTCGACGTGATCCTGAAGGAAGTCGGCTCCGAGAAGATCAAGGTCATCAAGGTCGTGCGCGAAGTCGTGTCCGGCCTGGGCCTCAAGGAAGCCAAGGATCTGGTCGACGGCGCCCCGAAGCCCCTCAAGGAAGGCGTCACCAAGGAAGAAGCCGAGAAGATCGTGGCCGCTTTCAAAGAAGTGGGCGCGACCTGCGAGATCAAGTAAGATTTGCCTGTGCAGGCACCGCCGCGCGAATGCGCGGCGGTGCTTTTTGTGACGGGGTATGCGAGCGAGAACCCCCTGCATTCCTCAGGCTGCGTTAAGCCCGGCTTTACGCGGCGCGGGGATACGCACCTCTTCTACATCCGCTCCGGCGCGGCGATGCCGATCAGGCCCAGCGCGGTCTTCAGCGTCTGGCGCGTGATGTCGGTGAGCTTAAGGCGCGCGGCGCTTGTGCCCGGCTCGTCGCCGAGGATCCGACGCTCATAATAGAACTTATTGTAGGCCTGCGCGACCGACACCGCGTAGCGGGTAATCATCGAGGGCTCCGAACGCTCGATCGCGGTCGCGACCGCATCGGGGAACTGCTCGATCAGCCGCACCACGTCCTGCGCCTCGGCATCGGACAGCGCGCCGTAGTCCGGCTCGCCCGCGCGCTCGCCCCCGGCCTCGGCCTTGCGCTGAACCGAGCAGCAGCGCGCGTGCGTGTACTGCACGTAGGGGCCGGTCTCGCCGTCGAAGTTGAGCGCGCGATCCCACCAGAAGTCGATGTCCTTGATCCGGTTGTTATACAAATCGAAGAAGATCACCGCGCCCACGCCCACCTGCCGCGCGACCGCGTCCTTGTCCTCAAGGCCCGGGCTCTTCTCCTCGATGATGGCGCGCGCCTTGGCGATCGCCTCGTTCAACAAGTCCTCGAGGTACACGATGTGCCCCTTGCGCGTGGACAGCGTCTCGCCCTCATACGACACCATGCCGAACGACACATGCTCCATGTCGCGGTGCCACGGATAGCCCATCAGGTCGATCACCTTGAACAGCTGCTTGAAGTGCAGATCCTGCTGGTAGGCCACCACATACAGGCAGCGCGCGAAATCGTAGGTATGCTTGCGGTAAAACGCCGCGGCCAGGTCGCGCGTGGCGTACAGCGTCGCCCCGTCCTTCTTGAGGATCAGGCAGGGCGGCATGCCGTAGGCCTCGAGGTCGACGATCTTCGCGCCGTCGGAGTCCGTGAGAAGCCCCTTCTCCGTAAGCTCCTCCACCACCGGGCCCATCTTGTCATTGTAGAACGCCTCGCCCGCGTAGGAGTCGAACGAAACCCCGAGCAGCTCGTATACGCGCGCCGCGTCCTTGAGCGTGACCTCCTTGAACCATTCGAAGATCTCGAGCGCTTCCGGGTCGCCTTCCTCGATGCGCTTGAACCAGGCGCGACCCTCGTCCGCCAGCGCCGGATCGTCCGCGCTTTCCTGATCGAAGCGCACGTACAGCTTGACCATCTCGTCGACGCCGCCGCGCTCGACCGTCTCACGGTCGCCCCACTTTTTATAGGCGCAGATCATCTTGCCGAACTGCGTGCCCCAGTCGCCCAGGTGGTTGATCGATACGACCTTGTAGCCGCTGAATCGGTACAGCTGGCTCAGCGCGTGCCCGATCATCGTGCTCGACAGGTGGCCGATGTGGAAGCGCTTGGCGATGTTGATCGACGAGTAGTCGATGCACACGGTCTTGCCGTGCCCCGCGTCCGATCCGCCGTAGCGCGCGCCCTCGGCCTGCGCAAGCGTGAGCACCTCGCGGGCGTAGGTGGCCCGGTCGATGTAAAAGTTGAGATAGCCCTTGACCGAATCCACGCGCCGCAGAAAAGGCGCGGTAAGCTTCGCCGCCAGCGCGTCCGCGATCATCGGCGGCGCCTTGCGCAGCGCCTTGGCCAGCTTGAAGCACGGAAACGCGTAGTCGCCCAGCGCCGTGTCCGGCGGCACCTCGAGCGCCGCGCCGATGTCGTCTATGTGAAGCCCGTGCCCGCCGAACACGCAGTCCAGCGCGCCCGCGATCTCGCCCGCAATTGCCTTTCTAAAGTCCATGTCCCTCGCAACCTTCCTCAATGGTATCGTTGTTCGCAATCCGGTCGGCCAGGCGCATGACCGCCCGCTCGATCTGCTCGGCGGCGCGCCGGTAGGCCGCCCCCCTCCCGCCGAACGGATCGGCGATGTCGCCGGACAACCCCGCGGCCAGGTTCAGCGTGGTCGCCCGCGCGGCCGGAAACCGCCGTTTGAGCTCGCGCAGCTGCGCGCCGGTCATGCACAGGATCAGCGCGCCTTCGGTATGCGACTTCATCAGCGGAACCGCGCCGGCGGGCGCAAAGGGGATGCCCCGTTTTTCCAGCTCCGCCTGCGCGCCGCCCGAGATCGGCGCGCCCTCGAAGGCGTGCAGCCCCGCCGAGCGCACTTCAGCGCCCTCGACGCCGCGCTCGGCCAGCCGAACGCGCAGCATGGCTTCGGCCATCGGGCTGCGGCAGGTATTGCCGGTGCACACCATGACGATACTGATCATTTGGCCTCTCCATCCGTGTCGATCAGGTCAAACGCCGCCGCGCGGCCCATGCGGTTCATCACCGCGAGTCCCAGCCCTTCGGCGTCCACCGCCTCCGCGAAGATGCGCGTCACGCCCCGCTCGTCCATCTTGCGCAGCGCGGCGAACAGTTTGGCCGCCGCCTGCACCGCGTCCTCGCCGAGCGAGTACATGCGCCGATCGCCGTACAGCGCGCGGTGTCCGGCCAGCGCCAGCACGCAGGGCGTTTCGCCCGCCGCCTCGGCCTCGTCGTAGAGCGCGGCGATCCGTTCCGCCGCCCGTGCGCCCTGGACGATGGTCATGCGCGCCTCGGGCGCGTAGTGGCGGTACTTCATGCCGGGCGAGCGCGCTACCTCGCCCATCTTGAGCGGGCGCAGGATGCTGCCGTCCAGTTCCACGCCATGGGCGTGCTCGGCGATCATCTCGGCGGTCACGCCGCCCGGCCTGAGCACGCGCGGCGGGTCGCAGGTCACGTCAAGCACCGTCGATTCCAGGCCTACCGCGCAGGGGCCCCCATCGAGAATCAGCGGGATGCGCCCGTCCATGTCGATGAGCACGTGCTGCGCGGTCGTGGGGCTGGGCCGGCCCGAGCGGTTGGCGCTTGGCGCGGCGATCGGCACGCGCGCGCGCTCGATCAGCGCGCGCGCGGCCGGGTGCGATGGCAGGCGTATGCCGACCGTGTCGAGCCCGGCGCTGACCTCGTCGGGCACCGCGCGCGACTTCCTCATCACCATCGTGAGCGGGCCGGGCCAGAAAGCTTCGGCCAGCTGCCGCGCCGCCGCAGGCATCGGCCCGTCGATCAGCGCGTCCGCCTGATCGAGTGATGCGATGTGCACGATCAGCGGGTTGTCGCCCGGCCGGCCTTTGGCTTCAAAAATCCCTTGAACCGCCGCGCCGTCGAGCGCGTTTGCGCCCAGCCCGTACACGGTCTCGGTCGGAAACGCAACCAGGCCTCCCGCCCGGATCAGCGCGCCCGCCTCGCCGAGGCTCTCCTCGGTCACCGGGCTTATTCGTGTGTTCACATCTGCTCCTGGAGCTTCAGCTGCTCGGTCTGCTCGTACAGGATCAGCGCGTCGATCAGCTCGTCAAGGTCGCCGTTCAGCACCTCGCCCAGCCGGTACAGCGTCAGAGCGATCCGGTGGTCGGACACGCGGCCCTGCGGGAAGTTGTAGGTGCGGATGCGCTCGGAGCGGTCGCCCGTGCCCACCTGCGACTTGCGCGCGGAGGCGTATTCCGACCTGGCCGTCTTGCGCTGCATGTCGTATAACCGCGCGCGCAGCACGCGCATGGCCTCCTCGCGATTCTGGATTTGAGAGCGCTGGTCCTGGCTGGTCACCACGAGCCCGGTCGGCAGGTGGGTGATGCGCACGGCGGAGTCGGTCCGGTTGACGTGCTGCCCGCCCGCGCCCGACGCGCGGTAGGTGTCGATGCGCAAATCGTTCGGCGCTATGCTGACCTCGACGTCCTCGGCCTCGGGCAGCACCGCCACGGTGCAGGTGGAGGTGTGGATGCGCCCGCCCGACTCGGTGACCGGCACGCGCTGCACACGGTGCACGCCGCTCTCGTACTTGAGCCGCGAGAACACGCCCTTGCCCTGGATCATGACCACGCATTCCTTGATGCCGCCGAGCTCGGTCTCGCCGCCCTCGGTGATCTCGGCCTTCCAGCCGCGCGACTCGGCGTAGTGGATGTACATGCGCACGAGCTCCGCGCCAAACAGCCCGGCCTCGTCGCCGCCCGCGCCCGCGCGCACCTCGAGGATGGCGTTGCGGAAGTCGTCGGGGTCCTTGGGCAGCAGCCGTCTGCGCGCCTCTTCGGTCATCTCGACCATCCGGGGTTCAAGCGCCTCGAGCTCCTCCTTGGCCATCTCGGCCATGTCGGGGCTGTCCAGCATCGCGGTGGCCTGCTCAATCTCGTCGGCGAGCTTGCGGTATTCGAGCGCGAACGCCGCCATGTCGGCCGTCTCCGCGTGCTCGCGCATCAACTGTTGAAACAGCGCGCCGTCCGAGATCACCTCGGGCAGCGTGACGCGGATCGACAGCTCTTCGTAGCGCCCCACGAGCGCTTCCATCTGGCGCAGTATGCGCGCCTGTTCGTTGTTCATAGCCTTCTACCCCTCGGCATTGAGCGCGACTACGCGCTCGATCTGATTGAGGTCCCGGTATATTTCGCAATGGCCGCCGAGCAATTCGCAGACCGCGCGCGCCTGGCCCGCGCCCACCTCAAACAGCGCCCGGCCGCCCGGCTTCAAAAATCCGCGCACCTCCGCCGCCGCGCGCCGGTAGAAGGCGAGCCCGTCTTCTCCGCCGTAGAGCGCCGACGCCGGCTCGAACCTCACCTCAGGCTGCAACGCGTCCATGTCGGCCCCGGTCAGATACGGCGGGTTGCAGGCGATCACATCGAACCGCCGCCCGCGCACCGGCTCAAAAAAGTCGCCGCACGCGAACTCGACCCGCGCGTCCAGCCGCCGCGCGTTCTCGCGCGCCAACGCAAGCGCATCTGCCGACAGATCGGTCGCCGTGACCCGCGCGTCCGGACACTTGAGCGCGATCGCAATCGCCACCGCACCGCTGCCGGTGCACAGGTCGAGCGCTTCGGTGCCGACCTCGGTCTGCTTTATGTGCTCAATCGCCAATTCGCAAAGCAGCTCGGTGTCCTGGCGCGGGATCAGCACGCGCTCGTCCACGCGGAAGTCGTACCCCATGAACGGGGCGTAACCCAACACATACTGCAGCGGCACACCCGACGCGCGCCGTTCAAGCCAGTCGGCAAGACGCGATAGACTCCGGTCCGGAATCGGCCGGCCGAGCGCCAAGCGCAGCTCGGTCGGCGTCGCGCGCAGCGCGTCCTCAAGCATCCAGCGCGCCTCGACGGCGGCGTCCGGCCCCGGAATGCGCCCTTCCGCCTCAGTGAGCCATTGCCGCACCGTCATGGACGACCTCCGGCTCGGTGGCCTCGCCGCCGGCCGGGATCGGCTGCGCGGCTTCGGCCTTCCACTCCATGCCCATCGAGGCCTTGAGCGAGGTCAGCGCCACCTCGAGCATCTGGTCGTCGGGCTCGGCGGTGGTGACCTTCTGCACCATCAGCCCCGGCCACTTGAGCGCGCGCACCCACCAGCGATCCTCGGCGCGCGCCAGCCCCTGCAGCACCTCGTAGGAGATGCCGGCCACCAGCGGCAGCAGCAGCAGGTTGCTGCCCAAGCGCCTGAACACATTGGTCGAGTTGTTGCCGAGGAACAGGAACACCACGATCGAGATCACCATGACGATCACGAGGAAGCTGGTGCCGCAGCGCGGGTGCAGCCGCGTGAACGCGCGCGCATTGTCCACGGTCAGCTCCTTGCCCGATTCGTAGCAGTAGATCGACTTGTGCTCCGCGCCGTGGTACTGGAACACGCGCCGGATCTCCTTGAGCCGCGAGACCAGCCCAATGTAGGTCAAAAACACCCCGATGCGCACCACGCCGCCAATGATCTTGACCAGCGCGTTCGACTGGACGTAGCGCTTTATCAGCGCCTCGATGCCCACCGGCAGGGCGAAGAACAGCCCGATCGCCAGCACCACGGCCAGCACGACCGCCACCGCCATCATCACGTCATCCGGCTTCATGTGCAGGATCTCGGCCAGCTTGCGCTCGAACTTCGAGGGCTCCTCGGGCGCTTCGCCCGCCATCTCGGCCGACTCGGCCAGCGTCTTCATGCCCGACGCGAGGCTCATGACGAAGCTTGTGATGCCGCGCAGCAACGGCCACTTGAGGCAGGGGTACTTGTCGCCCGGCTTCACGGTTGCGCGGGTCTTTACGGCGATCTGGCCGTTTTGTTGGCGCACCGCAATCGCGGTCAGCTTCGAGCCCTGCATCATCACGCCCTCCATGACCGCCTGGCCGCCCGGCCGAAACGGCGCGCCCTCGCTCTGCCGCCCAAAGAACCAATCCTTGAATCCCTTGATGAACTTCGACATATGCCGTCGTACCTCCGCGCAATACTCCCCTTATTTATACCCTAAGCGCCCGTACAAAAAACAGACCGGGGTGCGCCCGATCTGCATTTTCTGTTTGACGTGCAAAATCCGGCGTACTCTATACGCCAGGAGCCTACATGCCGTAGCGCTTCTTGAAGCGGTCCACGCGTCCGCCGGTGTCGACCAGCTTCTGCTTGCCCGTGTAGAACGGATGGCACTTCGCGCAGATGTCAACGCGCATCTCCTTCTTGACGGAACCCGTTTCAAACGTCTCGCCGCACACGCAGCGCACGACCGACTTGCCGTAGTTGGGATGAATCTTTTCCTTCATGGCTCTCACCTCTCTATGCGGGTGGCATCGACGCGCACAAGATACGCACGTCACAAAGCGTATTATAGCACACCCCGGGTGCTATTGCAACGATGCTTTGATATTTTACACGCATCCTGTGTCGCGGCCCCCGACTTAACACAACCCGCCCTTGACAAGCGGCGACGGCGGCGCATATAATTGGACAAATCAAGGTGATGGAGGCCGAGCGATGAACGCGCATGCCAAGCGATTTGCGGGCTACCGGATTCCGAGCTTTTTTATGGGCTTCGGCTTTTTTGCGCACCCGCCTTTCGGTCGTCGCATCGATTTGTGACATCGTTGTATAACCGGCAGGCGGGCGTCCGAGAGGGCGACCCGCCTTTTTCCTATACAATCTGTAGAGGATGGGGGGATTTCTATGATCGTCGTACTCAGGAAGGGTGCGCCGCAGGCGGGCATCGACCGGCTGAGCGCGTACCTTGCCGGACTGGGCGTTACGGTCAACCCGGTGGTGGGCACCGATCTGACCATATTGGGGCTGGTTGGCGACACCTCGCGCATCGACGCGTCGGGGCTCGAGGCCTACGCGCTGGTCGAGCGGGTGATGCACGTGGGCGAACCGTTCAAGCTGGCCAACCGGGCGTTCCACCCCGAAAACACCGTGGTCGAGGCGGCGGGGCGCACGGTCGGCGGCACGGCGCTCGCCGTGATGGCCGGGCCCTGCTCGGTCGAGAGCGAGGATCAGATCAAGGGGATCGCGCGCGCTGTGAAAGCGTCGGGCGCGACGTTCCTGCGCGGCGGCGCGTTCAAGCCCCGCACCTCCCCCTACGCGTTTCAGGGACTAAAATACGAGGGCCTCAAGCTGCTGGAAATGGCCAAGGCCGAGACCGGGCTGCCCATCGTGACCGAGATCATCTCGCCCGAGGACATCGAGGCGTTCGACCGCGCGGCCGACGTGATCCAGGTGGGCGCGCGCAGCATGCAGAACTTCGACCTGCTGTCCCACCTGGGCCAACTCAGAAAACCCATATTGCTCAAGCGCGGTCCGTCGGCCACGATCGAGGAATGGCTGATGTCGGCCGAGTACATCATGGCCGGCGGCAACAGGCAGGTGATCCTGTGCGAGCGCGGCATCCGCACGTTCGAAAATTACACGCGCAACACGCTCGACATCTCGGCGGTGGCCGCGGTCAAGAAGTTGAGCCACCTGCCGATCCTGATCGACCCCAGCCACGCCACCGGCCACTGGTGGATGGTGGAATCGATGGCGCGCGCGGCGGTGGCCGCGGGCGCGGACGGGCTGATGATCGAGGTGCACAACGACCCCGAGCATGCGCTCAGCGACGGCAAGCAGTCGATCAAGCCCGAGGGCTTCGAAGCCTTGATGCAGTCGATCCGCCCCATCGCGGCCGCAGTGGGACGCAGCGCATAAGGAGGCCCTATGGCATATTGTTCACTGCGGGTGCATCTTCACGAACGCTCCTACGACATCGAGATCGGGCGCGCTCTGATCGCGGACGCCGGCGCGCGGATCCTGAAGGCCGCGCCCGCCCGGCGCGCGCTGGTGCTGACCGACGAGACGGTGCGGCCGCTCTACGCGGGGCAGCTGATGGCGTCGCTCGCGCAGGCCGGCTGCGAGGCGGCGCTTGTCGCGGTGGAGCCGGGCGAGGGCAGCAAGCGCCTTGCCGTGCTCGGCCATGTCTACGACGCGCTGGCCGCACACGGCATGGGGCGTGACGATCTGCTGATCGCGCTGGGCGGCGGGGTGGTGGGCGACCTCGGCGGGTTCGCCGCGGCCACCTATTTGCGCGGCATCCGCTACGCGCAGGTGCCGACCACGCTGCTCGCCCTGGTGGACAGCGCCGTGGGCGGCAAGACCGCGATCGACCTTGCCGCCGGCAAGAACCTGGTCGGCGCGTTCCATCAGCCCGCGGCGGTGGTGGCCGATCCGGATGTGCTTACGACGCTGAGCGATCGCGTCTTCGCCGACGGCATGGCCGAGGTGATTAAATACGCGCTGGCGTTCGATGAATCCTTGCTTTCGCTGTCAGGCGGAGCACGCGCCCACGCGCAAGACAACATGGAGCAGATCGTCTCGCGCTGCCTCGACCTCAAGCGCCGCGTGGTGGAAGCCGACGAGCGCGACCGGGGCGAGCGCATGCTGCTCAACCTCGGGCATACGCTCGGCCACGCGATCGAGGCGGCACAACACTTCCGTGATTACACGCACGGCGAGGCGGTGGCTGCCGGCATGCACCTGATCGCGCGATTGGGCGAGCGGGCGGGCCTGACGGAAAAAGGCACCGCCGACCGGGTGGCATCCATCCTCACGGCCTGGCGGCTGCCGACCGCCTGCGACAAGGCGCTGCTGAGCGCGATGCGGCCTATGCTGCTCAGGGACAAGAAGCACATCGGCGGCGCGCTCAACATCGTGGTGCTGGAACGCTGCGGGCGCGCGCGCATCGAGCGGGTGGACGCATCATTTTTCGAGGGGGTGGAGCAATGGCTTCGGTGACGATTGAACCGGGGCGCCTGGACGGGATCGTGGACGCGCCGCCTTCGAAGAGCCTGATGCACCGCGCGGTGCTGCTCTCCGCGCTGGCGGGCGGCAAGAGCCAAATCGCCCCGGTGACCTTAAGCGAAGACATTCGCGCGACGCTCTCCGCCGTGCGCGCGCTGGGCGCGCGCTGGACGCTGAACGGGGATGCGCTGACCGTGATGGGCGGCGCGCGCGGCGCGCGGGCCGGGGAGGGCCTTGCGCTGATCGACTGCGCCGAATCGGGCTCGACGCTGCGCTTCCTCGTACCCATCGCGCTGGCGCTGGGCCGGGGCGCGCGTTTCGTGGGGCGCGGGCGGCTGAACCAGCGCCCGATGGAGCCCTACGAGCGCATCTGCCGCGCGCAGGGCATCGCCTACGAGCGGCGCGAGGGGCCGGTGCTCGACCTCCGGGTCGAGGGCCAGCTCAAGAGCGGCGCGTTCGAACTGCCGGGCGACGTCAGCTCCCAGTTCGTGAGCGGCCTCTTGATGGCACTGCCGCTGCTGAGGGACGATTCCACGATCCGGCTGACGAGCGAACTGGAGTCGCGCGGCTACATCGGGTTGACGCTCGACGCGATGAAGGCGTTCGGCGTCAAGGTGCAGCGCCCGAACGAGCGGCTGTTCAAGGTGCCCGGCAAGCAGCGCTATCGCGCGCGCGACTACCATGTCGAGGGCGACTACTCGCAGGCGGCGGTGTTTTTGTGCGCGGCGGCGCTCGGGCACGGCGCGCGCGTGCGGGGGCTGCCGCAAAACACGCTGCAGGGCGACCAGGCGGTGCTTTCCTACCTGATGCGCATGGGCGCGCAGGTGTGGGAGCGGGACGGGATCAGCGGGGCCTGCTCGGGCGAACTGCACGGCGCGGTGATCGACGGGCGCGACTGCCCCGACATACTGCCCATCCTGGCGCTGGCGGGCGCGCTGGCCGAGGGCGAGACGCGCATCGTCAACGCCGCGCGGCTGCGCCTGAAAGAGAGCGACCGGATCGCGGCCACCTGCGAGGCGCTCAGCGCGCTGGGCGCGCGAGCGAAAGAGACCGAGGACGGGATGGTCGTCGAGGGCGTGAAGCGGCTGCGCGGCGGCGTGACCGTCGGCTGCGCGGGCGACCATCGGATCGCGATGCTGCTGGCGGTGGCGGCGCTGCACGCCGACGCGCCGGTGACGCTGACCGGGGTGGAATGCCTGAACAAGTCCTACCCCAACTTCTTCAAGGATTTTCAGGCGTTGGGAGGGATCGTACATGCCGGGTAGCTGGGGCAACCATGTGAAAATCACCATCTTCGGCGAGTCGCACGGCCCCGCGGTCGGGGTCACCGTCGACGGCCTGCCCGCGGGCTTCGCGCCCGACATGGACGCCGTGCGCGCGCACATGGCGCGCCGCGCGCCGGGCAACAGCCCGCTGAGCACGCCGCGCAAAGAAGCGGATGAATTCGAGGTGCTGTCCGGGCTCTATCAGGGCAAGCTGACCGGCACGCCGCTGACCGCGATCATCCGCAACTTAGGCCAGCGCTCGGCCGATTACAGCGGCATGCCCGACCTGCTGCGCCCCGGCCACGCCGACTACACCGGCCACGTGCGCTACCTGGGGTACGAGGACCCGCGCGGCGGCGGCCACTTCTCGGGCCGGATCACCGCGGCTCTGACGTTTGCCGGCGCGCTGGCGCTGCAGTGGCTCTCAAGCCAGGGCGTCGAGATCGCGGCCAAGATCATCGGCATCGGCCCGCTCTCGGGCGACGGTCTGACCGAGGAGATGCAAGATGCGATCCTGGCCGCGAAGGCCGACGGCGACAGCGTCGGCGGGCGGATCGAGTGCCGGGCCGCCGGGCTGCCCGCCGGGCTGGGCGCGCCGTTCTTCGATTCGGTCGAATCGGTGATGGCGCATATGCTGTTCTCGATTCCGGCGGTCAAGGGCGTCGAGTTCGGCGACGGCTTCGCGATCTCGGCGCTGCGCGGAAGCGTTTCCAACGACCAGATGGTGACGGAGAACGGCATCATCCGCCACCTGACCAATCACGCGGGCGGCATCCTCGGCGGCATCACCAACGGCGAACCGCTGATCGTGCGCGTCGCGATCAAGCCCCCGGCCTCGATCGCGCGCAGCCAGCACACGGTGTCGCTGAAGCGCGGCGTCGACGCCGTGCTCGCCGTCGAGGGCCGCCACGACCCCTGCATCGCGCCGCGCGCGCTGCCGGTCGTCGAATCGGCGGTGGCGCTGGCGCTTTCCGAGCTTTGGAAGGAGCGGCTGACATGGACGAACTAGCGCGGCTGCGCGAATCGATCGACGAAATTGACGCCCAAATCTGCCGCTTGTTCGAGGCGCGCATGGACGCCGCCCGGGCGGTCGCGGCCTACAAACGCGAGCGGAATATGCCGGTGCTGCAGCCCGAGCGCGAGCGCGCCGTGCTCGAGCGCGCCGCCGCGCGCATGGGCAATCCCGACTACGCGCCGGGCGCGCGCATGCTGTTCGAGGCGCTGATGGCGGCCAGCCGGGCGCTCCAGCATGAAGCGCTGGCTTCGGGCCGCGCCGAAGCGCCCGCCGGGCGCGCGCTGCCCGAAGCCCCGCTCGTGGCCTATCCGGGCGCGCCGGGCTCGTTCAGCGAGCAGGCTGCGCTCGACTTTTTCGGCGAGGAGGCGCGCACGCTGGCCGTAGACACCTTTGAAGAGGCGGCGCGCGCGCTGGCCGAGGAGCGGGCCGACTGCGCGGTGCTGCCGCTGGAAAACTCCACCGCCGGCAGCGTGGACGAGAGCTACGCCCTGATCGAGGACATGCGCCTCAACATCGCGGGCGAGCAGTACGTGAAGGTCGCGCACCACCTGCTGGGCGCGCCGGGCGCAAAGCTCGAAGACGTGCGCGAGGTGCGCTCGCATCCGCAGGCGATCGCGCAATGCCGCGCGCTGCTGCTGGGCCACCCCGAATGGCGCGTCGTGCCCTGCGAGAACACCGCGCTGGCGGCGCGCGCGGTGCGGGACGCGCGCGACCCGTCGGTCGCCGCGCTGGCGAGCGCGCGCGCCGGGGCGCTGTACGGCCTTACCGTGCTGCATAGGGATGCGCAGGATGCCGAGCGCAACGCCACGCGCTTCGCCGTGCTGACGCGCGAGCCGGTCGAGCCCCCCGCCGCCGACAAGGCCAGCGTGGTGTTCACGCTGCCCGACGAGGTGGGGGCCCTTGCGCGGGTGATGGCGGCGTTCGCGCGCCGGCGCATCAACTTGAAACGCCTCCAGTCGCGCCCGGTGCCCGAAGCGCCCTGGACCTACCGCTTCCACGCCGACCTCGAGTGGATCTCCGGCCGGCGCGCGCTGCTGTCGGCGCTCGAGGAAGCCGGGCGCGACGCGCAGAGCCTCACGCTGCTCGGGCTCTACGCCAACAATCGGAGGGACGCCCCATGAAGTACGGCCTCTTGGGGCGGAAGCTGTCCCACAGCCTGTCGGTGCCGATCCACCGGGCGTTCTTCGAGCGCCGGCGCCTTGCGGACAGCTACGAATTGCTCGAGCTCGAGCCCGATCAGGTGCGCAATCTGCGCGCGCTGATGGAGGCCGAGGGGTTTGGCGCTCTCAACGTAACCATCCCCTACAAGCAGGCGGTGATGCCGCTGTGCGACGAGCTGACCGACAGTGCGCAACGCGTCGGCGCTGTCAATACGCTGCTGCGCAAAGGCGGCCGGCTGATCGGCCACAACACCGATTGGTACGGCTTCGAAGCGCTGCTCGCCCACGCGGGCATCGAACCCAAGGGCCGCGTCTGCGCGGTGCTGGGCGCGACCGGCGGCGCGGCGAAGGCCGCTACCCAGGCCCTGCGCGCGGGAGGGGCCGAGCTGTACCTGGTCAGCCGGCAAGGCCCCATGACCTACGATGATCTTTCGCGCGCCGATTTCGACCTGCTGGTCAACTGCACGCCGGTGGGCATGTTCCCCGACATCGACGCTTCGCCCGTGCCGCGCGAGGTGGCCGCGCGCGCGGACGTGCTCGACATGATCTACAACCCGGCCGAAACAGCGCTGATGGCAAACGCCCGCGCGGCGGGCCGGCGGGCGGAAAACGGGCTCTACATGCTGGTGGCGCAGGCCGTCGCCGCCGAGGCGTTCTGGCGCGGCGAGCCGATCGACAGGGACGCCATCCGCTTCATCTACGCCCAGATGCGCGGCATCGCGCTGATCGGCCTGCCCGGCTCGGGCAAGACCACGCTGGGCCAGGGGCTGGCCGCGCTCATCGGCCGGCCGTTCGTCGACCTAGACCGGGCAATTGAGCGCGAGACCGGGCGCACCATCCCCGAGCTGTTCAAACAGGGCGAGGCCTGCTTCCGCGACGCCGAAAGCGCCGCCGTCCGACGCCATGCCGGGCAGTACGCGGTGCTGTCCTGCGGCGGCGGCGTGGTTAAGCGCGACGAAAACGTGCGCGCGCTGCGCGAGGGCGGCCTGGTGATCTTCCTCGACCGCCCAACCTGCCGCATCCTGTCCGACATCGACGTCAGCGGCCGCCCGCTGCTCGCCGGGGGCGCCGCGCGCCTGTACGCGCTCGAACGCGAGCGCCGCGCGCTCTACGAGCGCGCGGCGCACATCACCGTAAAAAACGACGCAGGGCCGGAAGAAGCGCTTCAGGCTCTGGCGCGAGCCGTAAAGACATGGGCGCACAACGGGTAACCCCCGCGAACGGCCCCTGCGGTACATTTGCACGCGTCGTCTTCACACCGACGGTGCTTTGTACCGTCCCAAAACCCCCTCGACAGCCCCCGTGTCAACCGCAGCGCACAGTCGTTCATGATTTAGAATCCCACCACCACGCCGCCGTCGTTGGCGTACATGGCGCTGATGCCGCTCGGGCGGCAAATCAGCACTTCCTTGAACCCGCAGAAGCGCTCTACCGCGTCGCGAATCGCCTCCGCACGGCTGAGCGCGCAGCAGTGGGTAATCACGAGGCTGCGCTCGCCGGGGATCAGGGCGGCGCATTTTTCCTTAATCATGCCGATCATCGAGATCAGCGCCCGCTCCATCGACAGCGCCTTGCCGCGTACGTCGATGCTGCCGTCCGGGCGCGCGCCCATGACCAGCTTGATGCGCAGCGCCATGGAGATCAGCGCCTGCAGGTGGCTCAGCCGCCCGGCTTTTTTCAGGACGCTCAAATCCTCCAGCACGAACAGCGTGGTCAGCGACGCGATAAAGGCCTCGACCTGCTCGACCACTTGGCGGAACGGCAGCGCGCGCCCGGCCAACTCGCAGATTTTGAGGCACACCGCCGCCTGGCCCGCCGAGGCCGACAGCGTGTTGAACACGTGCACATTGCGCTGGGGCTTAACCGCCTTTATCATGTCGGCGGCCACCACCGCGCTTGAGTACGAGCCGCTCACCTTGTCCGACATCGCCACCATGTACACGTCGGCGTCGTCCTCGCCGCAGGCGTCCACGAACGCCCCCGGCGAAGGGCAGGCCGAGGTCGGGGCCTGCGGCTCGCGCTTCATGCGCTCGACCAGTTCATCGGTGTCGAGGCTATCGTCGTCGATTAAGGTGTCGTCGCCCAGGCGGATCGTCAGCGGCACGCGCGACACCTGGGCGAGCGCGTCGTGCCGGTCGGGATGGTCGGCGCAACTGTCCGAGACAACTCTATACGCCATGCTTATCGCTTCCTTCCCAAAAAGAACAGCGCCATCGTGCCCGGACCGGAGTGCGCGCCGATCACCGGCCCCACGTAGCTGACGTACACGGCCTTGGGGTTCATCGATTCGCGCACCATGTCGGCCAGCTGTTCCGCCTCCTCGAGGCAGTCGCCATGGCTGATGAACACCACCGCGCCTTCGCGCTCTATGGCGGTCTCCTCCATCTTCTCCTTCATCCGGCGAATCGACGCCTTGCGCCCGCGCACCGCCTCCACCTTGACCAGATGCCCCTCGTCGTCGACGTGCATCACCGGTTTGATGGAAAGGATCGAGCCTACGATCTCGGTGGCGGTGGAGATGCGCCCGCCGCGCTTGAGGAAGTGCAGATCGTCCACGGTGAACCAGTGGCATAGGTTGAGCTTGATCCCCTCCACATAGTCGCGTACCTCGTCGATCGACGCGCCCTCGCGCTGCTTCATGACCGCCAGGTATACGAGCAACCCCTGGCCCATCGAGGCGGCCAGCGTGTCGACCACATACAGCTTGCGCTCGGGAAACCTCCCCCGAAGCGCCTCCGCCGCCATCTGCGCGTGCTGGCAGGTGGCGCTCAGCCCCGAGGAAAACCCCAGGCAGAGCACATCGCGGCCCTGCTCAAGCAGCGGCTCGAACAACTGGGCAAAGGCCTCCACGTTGACCGCGCTGGTCTTGGCCATCTCGCCCGCGCGCAGCCGCCGGTAGAATTCAGAAAACCCGATCTCGCGCCCGTCGAGGTAGTTCGCGTAAGCCTGGTCGCCCATCGTCACCGACAGCGGCAGCACCAGAAGCCCCAGCTCCTCGGCCAACTCGTGGGGCAAATCGCACGAGGAATCGGTTACGATCCTATAGTCGCCCATATCCGAGCTCCCTTCCGTCATAAAGTCGCGTGTATCCCCCATAAATCGACAATCTCATGCTAACACATCGCGGGCAATCTGTCAATTCGGGCGGCGTGGCCGCCCGCCTATGCCCCGCCATGCGCGAAGCATTATGAATTCGAAGCAATTAACGCCCGGTCATGGCGCTTCGTCGAGCGTTTTGCGGCAACGAGCGGGCGGTAAAACACCCGCCGGGCAGCGCCGGAACCGATTGGCTGCCGCCTGGGCCTACGCCTCAGCGCGAATGCGTATATCCTTCTTTTTCGTAGATCCCGATCCAGCCCCTGAGCCGCTTGAAGAACTCCTCGTTGTTGGCGGTCTTTTCCATCATGCCGATCAGCTGTTCCGCGGTCTCCTGATTGCTGGCGTTGCTCATCAGCCTGCGCACCTGGTACGCGCCCTCGAGCTCCTCCTTGGTCATCAGCAGGTCCTCGCGGCGCGTGCCCGACTTGTTCAGGTCGATCGCGGGGAAGATGCGCTTCTCCGACAGCTTGCGGTCCAGGTGCAGCTCCATGTTGCCGGTGCCCTTGAACTCCTCGTAGATGATGTCGTCCATGCGGCTGCCGGTCTCCACCAGCGCGGTGGCGATGATGGTCAGGCTGCCGCCGTGCTCGATGTTGCGCGCCGCGCCGAAGAAGCGCTTGGGTTTGTACAGCGCTCCCGGATCAAGGCCGCCCGACAGCGTGCGCCCGGTCGGCGGTACCACGAGGTTGTACGCGCGCGCCAGCCGCGTGATGGAATCGAGCAGGATCACCACGTCCTGGCCGTGCTCGACCAGCCGCTGCGCCCGCTCGATCACCATCTCGGCGCAGCGCGTGTGGTTTTCAGGCATCTCGTCAAACGTGGAGTACACCACCTCGCCGTGGGTCGAGCGCTGCATATCGGTGACTTCCTCGGGCCGCTCGTCGATCAGCAGCACGATCAGGTGCGCCTCGGGGTGATTCTTGGTGATGGCGTTGGCGATCTTCTTGAGCAGCACCGTCTTGCCTGCCTTGGGTTGGGATACGATCAGCCCGCGCTGGCCCTTGCCGATCGGCGCGATCATGTCGATCACGCGCAACGCCAGGTCGGTCTTCTCGCCGGGCGATTCCAGCCGGAGCCGCTCGTCGGGGTGCAGCGGCGTCAGGTCCTCGAACCTGCGCCGATGGTTCGCCCGCTCGGGGCTCTCGCCGTTGATCTGGTTGATGTAGATCATCGCGCCGTATCGGTCGCCCTCGCGCGTGGGCCGGGTCTTGCCCTGCACGCAGTCGCCGGTGCGCAGGTTGAAGCGGCGGATTTGCGCCTGCGATATGTACACGTCCCGGTTGCCCGGCAAATAGTTGTCGGCGCGCAGGAACCCGTAACCCTCGGGGTGGATCTCGAGCACACCCTCGCCGTCGCTGCACTCGCCGCTGCTGAGCAGGTCGGGTACCGCCGGATTCGACGTGCCGTACTCCTGGTTGTAGTAGCCGTCTCGGCGCGGCGGCTGCCGCACGAACGCGCGCTGCGCCGGGAGCTCGTTTGCAGCGGGCGGCTGGCCCGCCGGCTGGGGCTGGACGGCCGACCCGGGTTGGACCCTCGTCCCGGGTTGGACCCCCGTCCCGGGTTGGGCCGCCGGGCGGACGAACGCCGGGGCGGGCTGCTGCGCCGGCTGCGCGGGCAGGCCGCGTCCGGGCGCGCGCTGCACGCGCGGATGCGCGGCGGGGCCGGTCGCCAGGGCGCGCATGGGCGTCCTCGAAGGCGCGCGGCCGTCGGGCTGGTTGTGGCTGCGCCGGGGCTGGAATGCGTACGGGGATGGGGGCGGGGCGATATGGACATCGCTCCCTACGGGTTGAGCCTCGGCCTTCGGTTCGGGCTGGATCGCCGATGCGGGTTGGACTTCGGCCTTGGGCTGCGGTTGGGGAGCCCGCGCGGGTTGGACTTCGGCCTTGGGCTCAGGTTGGGGAGCCCGCGCGGGTTGGACTTCGGCCTTGGGCTCAGGTTGGGGAGCCCGCGCGGGTTGGACTTCGGCCTTGGGCTCAGGTTGGGGGGCCCGCGCGGGTTGGGCTTCGGCCTTGGGCTGCGGTTGGGGGGCCCGCGCGGGTTGGACTTCGGCCTTGGGCTGCGGTTGGGGGGCCGATTCGGGCGCGACGGGCAGCGGTGTCCTGCGCGGGCGACCGCCGGGGCGCTTGGGCGGGGCTTCCGGTGTGGACGGTTCCTCCGCCTCCGAGGGACGTTCCGCCCCCGCCGTCGCAGCCGGGCGGGTGCTATCCTCCCCTGCGGGCGCGGGCGCCGTTGCCGGAAGCAAAGCTTCCGCCGGAGCCGGGGTACGGCCCTGTCCGGCCGACTGCAAGCCCTCGAGCAGTTGCTCGACCAGCCGGGCCTTGTTCAGGCCGGCCGGAAGCTTGACGCCCTCGGCCTTGGCCAGAGCGCGCAACTGAGCCACCGTCTTCATATGCAGTGATCGATAATCCACAAAGTTTGCTCCTCTCGGCGTGGTATTGAAAGTATCTCCACTAAAATTCACGGTTTTTGGGCGACCACTACGTCGCGCACGATGGCCTGCTCGACCCAGTGCGCCAGGTGGTCGTAGGATTCTCCGCGGCATACGCTGAAACCGGCGTCCGCGAGCGCCGCACGCGCGGTCTCGGGCCTCAGCGTGTGGCTGTTGAACGACAACGCCACCGCGCCGCCCGGCTTGAGCGCGGCAAGGAGCGGCCCCGCCATGCGCCCGAGCAGCTTTTCGAAGGACTCGCGCCCGCCCGGCCCGTGCTGCACGCCGTAGGGCATGTCAAACGCGGCCAGGTGGAACCGGCCCGCGCCAAACGCCCGCGCGGCGCTCTCACAATCGAGCGCGGTCGCCGACAGCGTACGCTGATCGCCCGCGCGGTATTGCGCGGCGTCGGCCGCGAACGAAACGCGCCTGATCTGCGCCGATCGCTTGCCGGGCAGCGTAAGGGCGTCCTGCCGGAGGGCGTGCTTGAAATGGTGGTGCTCGAGGTATTTCCTGAGGAACGTCAGCCCCTCGCCGATCTCCCGCCCGTCGAGGTCCGCCCCCCAGGCGTCGTAACCGCGGTTACAGGCCTCAAACAGCGTGGTGAGCCGGCCGCACATGGGGTCGAACAGGCAAAGCTTATGGTCGAACGCACCCGCAAACGCGCTCGACAGCAACGCCATGTTGACCAAGAAGCCGGTGAAGCGTTCGTTGGTCTTGCCCTTGTATTTGAATGCCGTTCAGGTCGTGCCCGAGGAACGCCTTAGCGCGCCCGCCAACCGGCGCGAGCCGGTCGCCGTGCACCTCGCACAGCAGGTAATTCAGCGAGTGGAGAGCGAGCAGCGCGCACGCCCTTTCACTGAGCTCCGGCGCTTCGAAGCAAATGATGCCGGCGCCGAAAAGTTCGTCCAGCCGGGGCTTTGCGTCGATGCCCGCCGCGGACAGCAGCGCAAGCGCCTCGCAGAGCGCCAGGGGCTGCACCGCCTGCTGATAGCGGCCGTTGGCATGCGGCCGCAGGAGGATGCCGTATTTCATTGTAAAATGCTCCCGGATCAGTCTATGCCATACGCACGCCCGATATGCCGGAAACGCGTTAATTCACAAAAAACATGGCTCATCGTGATGGACGAAGGAAGAGGCTCCTCTCCCGGCTTGATGGAAAGGAGCCTAAATGTAGGAATCAGTATTTACGCTTGCGCGCGGCCTCAGCCTTTTTCTTACGCTTTACGCTGGGCTTCTCGTAATGTTCCCTTTTCCTGGCCTCGGCCAGAATACCCGAACGGGCAGTCATTCGCTTGAACCGGCGCAGTGCGCTCTCCAAAGACTCGTTATCCTTGATACGTACCTCTGACATTGTGCTTTCCCTCCCCTCGCGATTGCTGGCGTGTAAGCCAATGTAGCATGGGGTCCGCCACACAGATGATTATACCGCAGCTACACGCAATTCGTCAACCGAAAAACTTTCATTTAACTTCAAGCCATGCGCCCGCTCAGTTGACCGCCGCCGAGAATGTGGATGTGGAAGTGATCGACCGATTGGGCGGCGTCGGGGCCGCAGTTGGTCACCAGGCGGAAGCCGCCTTTCGCCAGGCCCTCTTGTGCCGCCAGCCGCGCGGCCAGCGAGAACAGGCAGCCCACGAGTTCAGGGTGATCGCGCTCGCACTCGGCGACATTCCTCATGTGCGCCTTGGGGACGACCAACATATGAACCGGGGCCTGGGGCGCTATATCCCGAAATGCCAGCGCCTGCTCGTCCTCGTAGACCTTGTCGCAGGGTATCTGCCCCGCCGCGATCCGGCAGAAGATACAATCGTCCATGGGGAACGCCTCCTCTATGGTAGTATGTCGCCGCGGCTCCCAACCCCCTGCCTCTCTCTGACGGGGAGCCGAGGCTGGGCCTCGTGCCTCAGCATCTGCAAGCCGTGCCATCAGATCACCGCCCCGCCCCTTCGGGGCGCCCCTCCGATGAGGGGAATGGGTCGCGCCCAATCAGTACGCCATCCTGCACGCGCTCAATGAAGATTTCCTTGAGTTCGCCGGGCGCAGCTTTCGCGCGCACGCGCGCATACTGCTCGGTGTAGCCTTCGGCAATGCCATCCGTAAGCGCCGTCTCAAACAGCACCTGGCAACGCTTGCCAACCAATTTTTGGACGAACGACGCCTCCAATTCGTTCCCAATGGCGATCAGCCGGGCTGCGCGCGCCTGCTTGACGGCCTCGGGCACCTGGTCGGGCATCGCGTCCGCCGCCGTGCCCGCGCGGCGCGAGTAGGGAAACACGTGGATGCGCGCGAAGCCCACCTCGCGCAAGAAGCGCTCGGTCTCCTCCGCCTCCTGTTCGGTCTCGCCCGGAAAGCCGGTCAGCACGTCGGTCGTGATCGCGCCGAGCGGAAAGGCCCGTTGCAGCCGACGCGCGGCCGCGAGGTATCCCTCGGCGTCGTAGCGCCGCCGCATGCGCCTGAGCACTCCGTCGCTGCCCGACTGCATCGACAGGTGGAACTGCGGGCACACCTTGTAAAGGCCCGCGAGCGCCTGTACGGTGGCGTCGTCCACCGCCGTGGGTTCGAGCGAGCCCAGCCGGATGCGCCGTACAGGCGACTCGTGCACCGCGCGGACCGCGTCCATGAGCGTCAGCCCCGTCTCCCGGCCGTAGGAGGCCAGGTGGATGCCGGTGAGCACTACTTCGAGGTAGCCCGCTTCTGCCAGCGTTTCCGCCTCGGCGCGCACAGCTTCCAAGGGCATCGACCGGATCGGCCCGCGCACGTAGGGGATGATGCAGTAGCTGCAGTAGCGGTCGCAGCCTTCCTGGATCTTCATCGTGGCGCGCGTGTGCCCCTCGTGGCGCTCAACCGACAGCCTTTCAAACGTCCACTCGCCATCTGCGTCAACCGCGCTTAGCGACACGTTTTCGCGCAGCGCGCGCTCAAGCAGCTCGGCCACCTCGCCCCGGCGCTTCGCGCCCACCGCCAGACGCACGCCGGGCAGCATCACGCGCGGCGCGTCCCGCTGCGCCAGACAACCGGCCACCACAATCGCGGCCTCGGGGTGCGATCGGTGCACGCGCCGGATCAGCTTCATCGACTTCTGGTCGCCGGTACCGGTCACGGTGCAGGTGTTAATCAGGTATACCTCGGCCTCTTCCTCGAATCCTACGCCTGTATAGCCGGCCCGCTCAAACGCCTCCAGCATGGCCTGGGTATCGTACTGGTTGACCTTGCAGCCCAGCGTGTGACAGGCAATGCGTTTCATCGCGTCATATATCCCCCCATAGTTGTTGCAAAAGCGCCACACAGGCGATCGCCGCGGTCTCGCAGCGCAGGATACGAGGCCCGAGCGTGATCGCTATGCCGCCCGCCGCCAGCACCCGCTCGGCCTCGGCGCGCTCGATCCCGCCCTCGGGGCCGATCAGCAGCCCCAGGTCGCGGGCATCTGGGCGCTCGGCAAACGCGTCTCGCATGCGCGCGCCGCGCGCCTCCTCCCACGGCATCAGCATCAGTTCCCGGCGCGCCATGTCGCCAAGCGCTTCGGCAAAGCCGATCGCGGGCGCGATCTCAGGTACGCGCGCGCGCCCGCACTGCTTGCAGGCCTCGAGCGCGATGCGCCGCAGCCGCTCGGCCTTCCGCTCGGCCTCGCGCGCATCCGGACGCGACACAGAGCGCGCCATTACGACCGGCACCAGCCGATGGACGCCCAGCTCGACCGCCTTCTGTACAATCAGTTCCAGCTTGTCGGCCTTGGGCAGGCCCTTGTAGAGCGTGATCGTCGCCGGGCTCTCGCCGCTCGCGAGCTCGCCCGCCAGCCGGACGCGAGCCTCCCGCGCGTCCAGCCACTCGACGCGCCCGATCCACGAAAGGCCCCGCCCGTCCGACACCGCCACCTCGTCGCCTACGGACAGCCTCAGCACCTTCAGCGCGTGACGCGCCTCCTCGGGCGGCAGCAGCGCGATGTCACCTTCGATCTTCGTCAAAAGAAACCTGTGCATACCCTACCTTCGGCAGGCGATGGCCGCCCACTCGCCCTGCTCGCGCACGTCGATATCATGATAGCCGGCCGCCTTGAGCGCGTCCAGCACCGCCTGCTGCCGCTCGCGCGCGATGCCCGAGCAGATGAACACACCGCCCTCGCGGATGTGCGCGCGCACCGGCGCGGCCAGTTGAACGATCACGTCGGCGATGATGTTGGCCGTCAGCACGTCGCAAACCTCGTCGACCGCCTCGAGCAGGTTGCCCGGGCGCGCCTCGATCACATGCGCAAGGCCGTTCACGCGCACGTTCTCGGCGGCCACCTTGACCGCCATCGGGTCGATGTCACTGGCCAGCACCGCCGCCGCGCCGCTGCGTGCGGCCGCGATCGCCAGTATCCCGGTACCGGTGCCCACATCGATCACCCGGTCGCCCGGCTTCACGTACTGCTCGACCAGCGCCACACACAGCGCGGTGGTCTCGTGGGTGCCGGTTCCGAACGCCAGCCCCGGATCGATCTCGATGATCTTATCGCCCGGCTGCGCCTCGTAGGCGCACCAGCCGGGCTTGATTACCATGTGCTCGCCCAGCCGGAACGGCTTGTATTGCCGCTTCCAGTTCTCGGCCCAGTCCTCGTCGTCCAAGGTCTTAACCTCGACCGTCAGCGCGCCCATGCCGGCCCCGGCGCGTTCGCCGAGCGCCTTCATCCGCGCGCGCACATCGGCCAACCGGTCGCGCGCGCGCTCATCCGCCGGGTAGTAGCCGGTCACGCGCGCCTGCTCGGGCATGTTCTGTATAACGCTCTCGTCGAGGAAATCCCAGCGCCCCTCGGGACGCGAGCGCTCGTATTCGAGCGCGTCCCGCCTGTCTTCGATCAGCGTCCCGGCCGACCCGGCCTCGATCAATTGCTCGCTGACCAACTCCGCGCCCTCGCTCGTCGTCGTCACCGTCAGTTGCATCCAATCCATGCACCCACTCCTCGCCGCGTCTGCGTTCTTTCCATTATATCGCATATTTTGTGCGGGCGACGCCGTCGCGTGCGGCCGGCTCGTTAATTTATGGTTATGTCGTATTATTTAACCGCAACGCAATATCTTTACCGCCCGGAAAACATATTGTGCTCCGCGGAATACCATTGCAATACCACACATTTGTGGTTATAATTGTTAGGGAGCTTTATCCGTAAAGAGGGAGGCGTTTTGCATGGCCGACGAGCTGCAAGGCGCGCAGCGCTATACCGATTTGCTTAAGCGCCTGCCCGGCGTGTACGCCGCGCAAGTGCGCCTGGGGCCGGACGGCAATCCGGAGGAAGTGCACCTGCTTGCGGGCATGGCGCGCCATCCCAAACAATTGGTGCGCGACGCGCGCACCGCGCTGCTGTCTTCGTTCGACGTCGACGTCGACTACCAGAAGTTCTCCATCGCGCAGCTGTCCGACGAGCTGGGCGAGTCGCTGGGCACGGGCGACGCCCCCGTGGTCTCGCCGAATGAGCGGCTGCGCTGCGGCGGCATCCAACAGTCGCTGGTGGGCGAGCGCTACAATGTGTCGGTCACGCTGAACGAGCGCGACGCCTCGTTCCAGGGCAACGCCTACGCCCACAACAGTCCCACCCAGCGCCAGCGGGCGGTCGCATCGGCGGTGCTGGACGCGGTGCATCAGAGCCTGAACATAGAGCAGCCGATTTTCATGCTGCTGGCGGTGCAGCGCGTGATTACCACGCCCGTCCCGGTGTTCGTCGTGCTGATCGAATGCCTTGAGAATGAGCGCTCCGTCTTGCTGATCGGCGCTGCCGAGAGCGGCGAGAACGAAGCGCTGTCCGTGCAAAAAGCCACGCTGGACGCCCTGAACCGCAAGCTGTTCAAGGTGCGTCCGCTCTAGTGTAGGCGACGATTGATTCGGGCGATGGCTGGCGGGCGCAAAAGCGTCCGCCAGATGGCGTCGGAATCCATCGGCGGTTACCTTGAATGAAGGATTGCGAACCCGCGCGCTGCCAATTTGGTTGAGCCTGAAGCGAAGCGAAAAATAGCCTGTCTGTTAGCGAATGGCAGAGCCTTGCAAAAGGAGGGCTATTGATTATGAAGAAGGCCAATATCTGGTTGGCGCTCATGTCCCTGGCGTCTCTGCTGCTGTCTGCCGGCGCCTACATGACCTGGAAGTAGTCGGAGGCCGCACTCGCGCGCGGGTTCGCCTTCCCCAAAAATCTGATCTACAGCCATCCTGCATGTCTCGCAGGCCAAATAAAGGAGAATTCTCTTGAAAAGGGCCGCAACGCGCTATATTGACGCAGTCATCCTGATCGGTATCCTGCTGCTTCCCTATTGCGTGTATCGCTATGCCCTGCAGCTCACCCCGCTATCCGGGGACGCGCTGCGCACCGAATGGCTGCAGATGGGCTGCCTGCTGGTGATTTGCAGCGTGTGCCGCTCCACGCCCGTCTACATCAGCACGCACCACGCGCTTGACGTGTCGATCCTGGCGATCATCACGGCGGTGCTGCTCAAGGGCCCCTACGCCGCGACGCTGACCTATGTGGCCAGCTCGTTTCTGACGTTTGAGTTCGACATGGCGAGCGGGCAGCATATCAACATCTACAATACCCCCTGGCGCAAGGGTGCCTTCAACAACGCCAACCTGATGATCTCGATCCTGCTGCCCGGGCTGTGCCTGAGGCTGATCGGGCATACGCCGGGCGACATCGGCCTGCCATGGGTGCTTATGCCCATGCTGCTGTTCACGGCGCTGTCGTTCCTGCTCAACAGCGGCATTTTGCTGGCCATGTTCGCGCTCAACGGCGACATCCAGCCGCGCGAGGCGTTGGGCATCATGAGGAGCGTAGTGCCCAACGTACTCGCGGCGATGCCGCTGGGCCTCTTGACCTGCTTCGTGTTCAAGCAGGAGGGCGGCTACTGGGTGGCGCTTATCACGTTGCTGCCGCTGATGCTGGCGCGCTACGCATGGAAGCTGTACCTCGACGCGCAAAAGCAGCAATACCAGCTGATTCAGGCGTTCGCCACGGCGATGGAGGCCAGGGATCAATACACCGAGGGCCACTCGCGCCGTGTCAGCCGCTACGCCGCGATGATCGCGCGCCACATGCTCCTGCGCCCGTCGATGGTCGAGACGATCACGATGGCGGCTTCGCTGCACGACATCGGCAAGATCGGCGTACCCGACGCCATCCTGCTCAAGCCCGGCCGCCTGACCGCCGAGGAGTTCAAGGCGCTCAAGTCGCACCCGTCGGTCGGCGCGAACATCGTGCGCCAGGTGGGGTTCCCACGCGCGGTAATCGACATCATCGAGCACCACCATGAGCGCGTGGACGGCCAGGGTTACCCCGACGAGCTGGACATCAACCAACTGTCGATCGGCTCGCAGATCCTGAGCGTCGCCGACGCGTTCGACGCGATGACCAGCGAGCGCCCCTACCGCAAGGCGATGCGGGTCGCCGAGGCGGTCGAGCAGCTCAAAAAGGGCATCGGCACGCAGTTCAGCGCCGAGGTCGTGGACTGCATGGTGGCGCTGGCCGACAGCGACGAGGCGCGGGAGGTACGCGGCGAATGATCCTGGCCTACCTGATCCCGCTGGCGGTGCTGATCGGCTTTGTGCGCGGCGGTTCGTTCAAGGGCTACGCGGACAGTCCGCTGCGCGCGATATGGCTGCCGATCGCGGCGTTCATGGTCGAGGCGCTGATGGGTTACCTTAAGCACCTGACCGGCTGGCCGAGCGAAACCTGCCTACTCACAACGGTGCCGCTCGAGTATGCGCTGCTCATCCTGTTCTGCGCGCTCAACATCCGCCGCACGGGCATGAAGCTCATGCTTGCCGGGATACTGATGAACCTCGCGGTCATCGCGGCCAACGGCCTGCGCATGCCGGTCAGCGAGCTGGTGCTTCATCTCCCCTCGACCCAGGCGACCGCCCGGCGCATCCAATCGGGCGAGCTGTTCGAGTACGTCATCGCCCGCCCCGACGCCCCGCTGTATCTGCTGGGCGACGTGATCTACCTCCCCCTCCTCCCCGGCGCGCTAGGCAGCGCCGGCGACTGGGTGATGGGCGCGGGGGTGGTCACGCTGATCCTAAACCTGATGAAACGCCCCCGCAAAGCGCAATAGCCACCGGCCCTCCCATTCCCCTCCCAGGAGGGGTGCCCGCAGGCGGGGTGGTAACCCCCGCAGGCCGTACCCCACTCCATTCCCCTCCCTGGAGGGGTGCCCCCGAGGGGGCGGGGTGGTTCCCCCGCAGGGCGTCCCCCTCCCATTCCCCTCCCAGGAGGGGTGCCCCCGAGGGGGCGGGGTGGTAGCCCCCGCAGGGCCGTCCCCCCAAGCCCCCGTACCCGGCTTCTCGAGCCCTGCCACCAGCCTCACCACCCCGTCGCTCCGCGCCACCCCTCCGAGGAGGGGAATGGCTACTTTCCTATTCCCCTCCCTGGAGGGGTGCCCGCAGGCGGGGTGGTGACCCCCGCAGGGCCGGATGATCCCTCAGCATAATCATGACGCCTTCCAAATTCCCCAAGATATCGCGCGCGGCAATACGGATTACGGCTAAGCCAAGCCCTTCAAAAAATGCGTCGCGCTCCGCATCGTGTTCCGTTCTCTCATCGTGCGAGTGGCCGTCTATCTCTATAACAACCCCACAATTCGCGCAAAAGAAATCAGCGATATAGTTGCCGATGATTTTCTGACGGTCGAAGTCGTAGCCTTTGAAACGCCCCCTGTGTACTTGCCGCCAAAAGAGCACTTCCGCCAAGTTCCCAGCCTTACGCAACTCACGCGCCAGCCCTGCCAGTTCCGGGTTGTACGGTAAGGACATAAATGCTTTTCGGTTGCGCACTGTCATCACCTCTGTCCTGATTGTACTGCTTGCATGAAGGCAGATCAACTCATTCCCTCGCTGACTCAGCGGCTCCGCACCCGCTTCTCGAGCCCTGCCATCAGGCTCACCACCCCGTCGCTTCGCGCCACCCCTCCAACGAGGGGAATGGCCACCTATTCCCCTCCCAGGAGGGGTGCCCCCGAGGGGGCGGGGTGGTAGCCCCCGCAGGGCAGTACCCCCAAGCCCCCGTACCCGCTTTTCGAGTCCTGCCGACTGCCTCACCACCCCGTCGCTCCGCGCCACCCCTCCGGGGAGGGGAATGGGTTGAAAAGGCCCCAGCCGTACGGCTGGGGCCTTGGGGTACCCGGGGTTACGCCGCGGGGATTTCCTCCACCGGGGCTTCCTCCACCGGGGCTTCCTCGACGACTTCCACGACTTCTTCGGTCTCCTCGACCGGCTCGGTCACTTCGGTCTCGGGAATGATCTCTTCGATCTCTTCCGCACCCTTGATCTGGTTCGCTACCGTGAACTCGCAGCTCACGCTGATGCCGTTGTGCGCCGTGAAGGTTACGCTCGTCTTGCCTTCCTTCAGGCCCACGATGTAGCCCTTCGTGCCGCGGGTCGCAATGGTGGGATCTTCGATCTTCCAGCTGCCGCCCAGGATCGTCGCCTTCGCAGGCGTCACCACCACTACGCGGGTGAGCACCTTGCTCTTTTTGCCAATCTTCACGGTCAGCGGGTTGCCGTCAAAGTCGATCCACTTCTTGCCCTGCTTGTATTGCAGCTTGACCTGCTCCGCCATCTTGCGGATCACCACGAGCTGCGTGACGGTCTTGCCGTCCACCTTCGCGGATACCGTGATGCGCGTGCTGCCGGCCTTCTTCAGGGTCGCTACGCCGTTCGCATCGATCGACATCAGCTTCGTCTTGCTGGACTTCCAGCCAGTCGCGGTGTAGCCCGGTACGCTGAAGGTCGCGGTGCCATCCGTCAGGTTCAGCACCCACACGCTCTTCTTCTTGTAGGGCTTCGCGTCGAACTTCGGGGTCTTGGTGTCAACGCTGATCTTCTTCTCGGCGGGGATCGGGTCGGCCTTCACGGTGACCTTCACGGCCTTGGTGGTCACGTCGGCACAGCCGGGCGCGCTCACGGTCACGGTCACGGTGTAGGTACCCGCCTGCGCGCCGGCCACGGTCAGGATGATCTGGCCGTTGGCGTCGATGGCGGCGGAGAAGCCGTCCTTGGTCGCCTTGGGAACCGGGGTCACATTGGGCGTCGCGGTCAGCGCCACACCGGTGGCCTGGAAGTCCGCAAAGTTGCCCACAGTACCCATGGCCACGGTGCCGCTCTGCGGCAGTTCCTGATCGGCGATCTCCGGCGTGGTGGCGTTGATCGCGGTCGGGACGGCGGTGATGGTGACGACGTTGCCGGTTACGGTGACTACCTTAGCGGTAGCATCCGCCAACTCCAACGTGTTCGTTCCTCTGCTGCCCTTCTGCTCAAGCTTAAGCTTGTAGTTGAAGAAGAAGCTGTTGTTGGGCAGATTGGCGATGTGCACGGTGACTTCGCCATTCTTGTCCACCACGAAGTTAAACTCATTCTTCAAGGCAGCTGCCACACTGGTATCATCCACTTCAACACTGAGGTTGTAGTAGTAGAACACCTGCTCCAAGGTGGTGCCGGCGGCGGGGGTCAGCTTGCCGACCACAGCGCTCAGCGAGGACTTGCCCATGCCGCTGAATTCCTTCTTGGTGGCGGTATAGGTGGGCTTAGCGGCATTTGCCGGCTCGGCCGGGATGTTCAACGGATCGGCGGTAACGGTCACCTTTGCGGTGGCAGTTTGGCCGTCCAAGGTCAAGGTGATGGTCGCTTCGCCTTCCTTAACAGCGGTTACCTTGCCGGTTGTGTTCACAGTGGCAATCTTGTCATCCGAGGACTTCCAAGTGCCGCCTTCGGTCGACTTGCTGACGCGGGTTGCCCTATACTGCAACTGCTGCACGCCCGCAACGTTCAGCGTCACTTCGCTGGGGATGATGGTCAGCGTGGCGATAGGATCGCCGGTGATGGTCACGACGCAGGACACCGCTGTAGCACCACCGGCGGTATCAGCGGGAGTAGCCGTCACCTTCACCACGCCGGCCTTCTTCGCGGTCAACAGACCGGTCGCGGTGTCGATGGTGGCGAGGACATCCCCGGCGGTAGTCCCTTCCGCATTCGCCAGGCTCCATGTGATGGTCTTGTCCGTCGCGTTCGCAGGGGCGATGGTGGCCTGCAGTTGCAGGGTAGATCCCTTGGCGACGGTCGCGGTGGCGTCCATGGTGATGGCAGTCACCGGAATCGCGAAGGTAAACGCCTGCGTCAACGCGGTGGAGTTCGGCAAGTCGGACTTCATCGCGATCGCACGAATCTTGACGCTCTTCGGGCCGCTCAGCTTGAAGCCGCCTTCCGCATAGGCAATCCGGGTAGAGGAAACCAGCGGATCGGTGCCGTCCAGGGTGTAGTAGATGGTGGCACCTTCAGTGGCGGTCGCCAACTCTACTGTAACCTCAGCAGCAATATTCGTATCGGAACCCGTCGATGTACCATCAGCAGCAATGGCAAATACTACATCACTGCTATCGGCCTTCGTCGCGGTTAGGGCAATCGGAGCGACCGTTCCGGAAGCGGGGCTCACGGTCACGTTAACCACCTTATCCAAAGTGGGAAGCTCCTGAGAGGTCACCCTGATCTGGGCGGTGCCTTCATTGAGGCCGACCACCTTGCCGTCGGTGACAGTGATCTTGTCGGTGCCGTTCACAACGGCCCAGGTCACGTTCTGGTTGAAGGCGAGCTTAGTACCGTCCGTGCCCAGAACCTTAGCGGTCAGCTTGGTATACTGCCCGGCAGTCACAGTCGCAGCGGGAGAGGTGCTAACCTCTATGGTGCCCTGCTTTACCACGATCTGGGTCGGCGTCACAGGGGCGACCGTCACGTCAAACTTGGCGGACTGCTTGCCGTCCGCAGACTTGGCGGTGATGGTCGCGGTACCCGCGCTGACACCCGTCACAGTGGCAGCCTGCTTGGAGGTGTCGTACTTCTTATACTCCACCTTGGCCACGGCCGGGTTGCTGGAGGTAAAGGTCACGCTGGGATCCTTGGCGAGGGACTTGTTGGGATTAAGGGAGGTGCTGTACGGCGCGACCTTCGCGTAGACATCCTTTGTACCGGAGCCATTGATGGTCACAGCAGCAGTCCTTGCATCCGTGTAAGCACCCGTACTAGCAGTAAAGGTGTCCCAGAGGGTGACCCCTGTCACGGCGACTTCGCTCTTAAAGGTAGCCTTCGCAATCGCGCTTTCGCCTTCGTAGGTGGTGCCTGTGCCCTTAACGTTCTTGGCCCAAACAGTCTTGGTCTTATTGATGTTAATATCAATCGGGCTGCTTAAGGTTGTCCAAGTCGCGCCATAGTCTGTAGATACTTTCGTTACTACAGCAGAGGCGCTACCAGCAGCCACGCCCGAATCGACCGTCACCTGCGCACCGATAGTATCGCTGTGCTGCACAGTAAATACCGTGCCATCAGGCTTCGAGAAGATGGGTGTCGGGGGGGTCTTGGTGGGGGCAACCACGTTGATGGTCACGTTGCGGCTGATGCCATTCACCGCGCCAGCCGAACCGTGATTCCTTGCGGTAAAAGTCACAGTGGTGGTACCCACGTTCGTACCGGTTACCTTCCACGTGTTCACGCCAGTCTTGGGATCGATATCCCCAACCGCGCCAACACGAACGATCTCCGCGATATTGGCAGGCGAGGTAGCTACAGCGGCCTGAATCTCCTGAATCGTTACGTTGCTGGGCTTCGAGGAGCCGGTCACCTGAACGGTTTCACCCTTCGCCACGGTGATGGACGCGGGCAGATCGAAATCGGTGACGTTCTGCGCCTTCACCAGGCCGGCGGAGGTCGTCTCTTTGCCACCGACCGTGGCCTTAACCGTGTAAGTGCCGACAAAGCCGTTGGAGGTTACCTTGTAGGAACCGTCGGCCTGGGGCGCACCAGTTAATCCAGTAATGGGATCGCCAACGATCGACCACGCAACCGTCTCCTTGCTGGAAGCGGGGACGACCGTCGCGGTGTAGACCTGCGAGCCGTTGCCGACGATGACGACGCCCTGCTGGTTGATGGTCACACTGTCGACTGCCGTGTTGACCGCAACGGCCTTGCTCGCCACCGTGGACTTGCTGTCCGCGACATAGACACCTGCGGGAGTATACTCGTAGGCAACCGCCTTGACGGTATAATCACCGGCAGTCGTCAGGTTGATCGGAGCCGTGTACAGCGTGCTGCTGCTGGTGGGCTCGGCAACCGTGCCGGTGCCAACGTTGTAGAACACCTTGACGGTGTTTCCAGTTCCCACGGGCGCAGGCTTCACAAGCGTAACGCGCTTCGTGCCGTTGGGCGGGTTGGTCGCGTCATCGACAGTGAAGGTAACCGGGAAAAGTTCCGCCGCCCCAGTAGTAGTAACAGGAACGGTGGCAGCAGTCATCGTGAATTTCTTGTTCGTGCCAGCGGAAGTAAGCTGTACGGTGATATTACCGCTACCCGCCGTAGCTCCCTGAAGCGTAGCAGTCTTGAGTTCTTTCGTGATGGGATCAATTGAAAGAGCACCGGTAATAACTCCAGCGGGAAGCGTGGAGTTTAGTTCAACGTCAGCCACTTCAAGGTTCGTTATGTCGGCAAACGTACCCAGCACAACATTCGTAAGCTGTGGAGCATCTTTTCTCAACGTAATTGCCGCAGGCGTGAAGATTAGCGGTTTCGGGGCAATCGTGTAGGTGAAGGCCCCGGTAAGCGCTTCGTACTCGTCAGTCTCAACTTCGCGGCTTACAGAAGCGGTTTGAGCGACCGTCTTCTCTACGCCTTTTGTGGTAAACGTGGCTTTAAGTGTACCAGTTGCATCAACCGCAACACTCGTAACAGTAAAGTCGGCACCGCTATTCCCATCGCTAACTGTTGTGGCCGGAGAAGCCGCAAGATTCGTCACGGCAGAACCGTTCGCCTTCACCGTACCGAGGGAATAGTTCTCGTACTTCGTGTTTGCTATCAATGCAAATGGAGTCTGCGCAGCATCGAAGGTCAAGGGAACCTCGCCCACCGCAAACGCCGTGCCCGCAAACAGCGTAGACAACAGCGTCAGCACCAATACCAGAGATAACCAACGTTTGGTCATGGAACAAACACCTCCAAAATAATGGTAAACAGCCTGGGCCGCCGCGCGCGGGCGGCGGGGTATCTGCAAACGGGCTTGCGCCCATCGGCATTCGGGGAAATCCGAAGGAACCGCCCCGGTGGGGGATCGTCCTGCGGGGGTTACCACCCCGCCTGCGGGCACCCCTCCTGGGAGGGGAATGGGGTAGGTACCGGCAATCGTGATTCGTTCGGGCGCCTCATGGCGAGGGGATTTTTCGTCCGATTGTCCCTATGAAGCCCGCGGGCGTAGCAGCGCTACGTCAAGGGTTGAATGGGGACGAGCGGGCGGAAAAGCACCCGCCAGGCGGCGTCAGAATGGATCAGCGGTTGCCGTAGGGCCGCGGGGCCAGTACATGGCCGATGCAATCAATTGGGTGGGATATACGGTCTGTCCGACTGCCGATCGCTTCATCCGCCTTCACCTCCGTTTCTTACATCGCCCATATCTCAGCCGTGCGCGATGATGTCGCGCATGGTCCTGGCCGTCTCAATCAGCCCCGCCTTACGTTCCTCGCTGTAGCGGTCGAAGATGGGGTACAGCGCTCGCATCATTTCCCGTTCCTGTTCCAGCACCATTTCCCGACCTTGGTCTGTCAGCTCGATCGTCACCGTGCGCCGGTCCATTTCGCCCCGACTTCGCTCGACGAGCCCCTTGCGGATCAGTTCGTCGATCAGCCCGGTCATCTGCTGGCGGCAGACGCAAATCTGCCGGCCCAGCCGGGCCATGCTCTGCGGCCCGTTTTCCATGAGCGAGGAAAGGATGCTCAGCTGGTTGGGCGCGACGCGCGAGTGCCCCGCGGTCTCCATGGGTCTGAGGATGTGCCGCTTCAAGAGCGGCGTCAAGTCGATCACTTCGCGAACCAACCGCTCCGTGTCAACCACCGTCATCCCCCCATCCCCCGCCCAACCGCGCTTTCGCAATATCACTTCAATTGCGCGCGTAGGTCAAAAGCCCAGGCGGTATGCAGTTTTCAAGAAGCGCGGTGACCATTTTTGACGGCTTATCCTTCTAAAATCGTAGCTCCGGAGGCCCTAACCCATTCCCCTCCCTGGAGGGGTGCCCGCAGGCGGGGTGGTAACCCCCGCAGGGCGTAACCTACTCCCATTCCCCTCCCTGGAGGGGTGCCCGCAGGCGGGGTGGTGGCCCCCGCAGGGCCGTATCCCCAAGGCCTTCGCACCTGCTTCTTCGAGCCCTGCCATCAGGTTCACCACCCCGTCGCTCCGCGCCACCCCTCCTGGGAGGGGAATGGCCACCTCCCGTTCCCCTCCCTGGAGGGGTGCCCGCAGGCGGGGTGGTAGCCCCCGCAGGGCGTAACCCAAGGCCTTCGCACCTGCTTTTGCGCGTCCTGCCATCAGGTTCACCACCCCGTCGCTTCGCGCCACCCCTCCGGGGAGGGGAATGGCTACCTTCCTATTCCCCTCCCAGGAGGGGTGCTCGCAGGCGGGGTGGTAGCCCCCGCAGGGCGTAACCCGGGCCTTCGCACCTGCTTTTGCGCGTCCTACCATCAGGTTCACCACCCCGTCGCTCCGCGCCACCCCTCCTGGGAGGGGAATGGCTACCCTCACGCGCTCCGCGTCAGCAGCGCCATGCTGTGGCGCTTGGCTTCCGGAGTGCAATGGGCGTAGTATTTCAGCGTAATTTGCGGCGAGGAATGGCCCAGCAGCGCGGAGAGCACCTCCACGCGGATGCCCTTTTCCAGGCAGCGCGTGGCGAAGCTGTGGCGCAGGGTGTGCATGTGCACGCCTTGCAGCCCCGACGCCTTGCAGATGCGGCCCAATTGCTGCTGCATGGTGCGCGGGTCGCGCATTTCGCCCGCCGCGCTTTTGAATACAAAGGCGCAGTCGCCCGATTCTGCTTTGAGCGCCTTCAGCATCTTCATAAGGAAATCGGGCAGCGGAATGTCCCGCTGGGAGGATTCCGACTTGGGCGTCGCCATCACCAGCGCGGTCTTCCTGCCCGCCCGCTTGGCATGAATCCGCTGCGCCGCGTGGCGGACGCGCAGCATCCTCCCCGCAAAATCGACATCCGCCCAGCGCAGCGCGCACAGCTCGCCCACGCGCAGCCCGGTGTACAAACACAGCAGATATTCGCAATTGCCCGAATGCCGAACCGCCTCTTCCAGCCGCTTTTGCTCGCTCACGGTCAGCACCCGGGGCGGGCGTGTCTTTCCCTTGGGCAGTCGGATGCTTTGACAGGGGTTGTGCGTAAGCAGCCCCCGCTCCGCCGCCGCGGACAGCATCGCCTTGAGCATGCGGAAAACACCCCGCAGCGTGCTCGCCGCGAGGCGTTTTTGCCATAATTCGACCGCCTCCTGGATTTGCCCCGACGTCAGCCTGTCCATGGGTACGTCTCCCAGCAGCGGGAGGATGTGATGGGTGAGATTGCGCCGGTAGTTTGCGTAAGTGCCCGGCTTTACCGTCGGACGAATGTGTTCCTCCAGATGGAATTCCAGAAAGTCGCCCACGGCTCCGCTGCCGTAAACCTTAAGCGCCGTTCGTTCGCCGTACAGGCTCGACTTGATCTTCGTAAGCCTGCACTTCACCTCGGCGTACCGCCTGGCGTAGATGGATCCGAATATGGGCCGCCCGTCGCTTTTGCGCCCCTTGATGTACCTCCCCTCATAGCGCCCATCCTTGCGCAGATAGATGTTTTCTCCTCGCTTCGCCATAAAAATGCTCCCTTTCTTTTGACGGCTCATTTGACGGCTTATTCCCGCCAATGCCGACAACTCCCGTTAAATGGTTTTCCCGCCGCTCCCTCTTCTTATTCCCCATCTATTCCCCTCCCAGGAGGGGTGCCCGCAGGCGGGGTGGTAACCCCCGCGGGCGTAACCCTCTCCATTCCCCTCCCAGGAGGGGTGCCCGCAGGCGGGGTGGTGCCCCCGCAGGGCGTAACCCCAAGGCCTTCGCACCTGCTTTTGCGCGTCCTGCCATCAGGTTTACCACCCCGTCGCTCCGCGCCACCCCTCCTGGGAGGGGAATGGCTACCTATCTATTCCCCTCCCTGGAGGGGTGCCCGCAGGCGGGGTGGTAACCCCCGCAGGGCGTAACCCAAGGCCTTCGCACCTGCTTTTGCGCGTTCTGCCATCAGGTTTACCACCCCGTCGCTCCGCGCCACCCCTCCTGGGAGGGGAATGGCTACCTATCTATTCCCCTCCCAGGAGGGGTGCCCGAAGGCGGGGTGGTAACCCCCGCAGGGCGTAACCCAAGGCCTTTGCACCTGCTTTTGCGCGTTCTGCCATCAGGTTCACCACCCCGTCGCTCCGCGCCACCCCTCCTGGGAGGGGAATGGCTACCTATTTATTACCCTCCCAGGAGGGGTGCCCGAAGGCGGGGTGGTAACCCCCGCAGGGCGTAACCCGGGCCTTCGTATCCGCTTTTGCCCTGCCATCAGGTCTGCGCCCCGTCGCCCGCGCACTCCAAAGAGGGGACTGGGGGCCCGTAAACGCCCCCTACCGATAGCAGCAGTGATTGGATACCCCCACTACCCCTGGTTTTCATCAAGCGGTCACACTTCTGTAATCATCTTCGAAATTCATTCATTTTTCCGCAAGAACACGATTGGAAATGCTTGACAGCCGCCTGGGATTAGCATATAATGGCAATGAACAACTATGCTCACTGTTATTTCGCAATTGAAGTGATATTGCGAACCAGTAAATCCAAATTCAGTTTTGCTCTTACTTGGCTTTTTATTGCGTTTACAGTGCGTTTGATATGAATTCCGTTCGACGTCCTAGTATAGTTACAGCAAGGCGACATCGCCCGTTTGTTGGGTCCGCGTCCGCTGGTTCATCAAAAAAATCGCCGTGTAGACGGAAGCTACACGGCAACTCATTTACCATCGTTCATCGTGCTCATTGCCGTTATGCCGGCCAAGCAGCAATCCGATGACCGTCAGTACAACCACGATCCGCTCGAAGGTCGTCATCAGGCGCCACTCCGCCTTTAAATTGCTATCCAGCGGGTGATTCACAAAACGTGCAGCCAGCCTTCCCGTCGCCATGACCATAGCACATCTGCGCTCTTATTGCAAGTGTTTTTGATAATTCTCGTTTCAAGTGTTTTTCTTTTCGCAATCGGTTGCGGCCGCAGGTCGCCCCTACGGCGTGTAAACGACCACCGTCTCGCGCCGCTCAAGCGCGCCGCCCATTGCGAACGTCTCCACGTCGAACGCGTAGCGGCGGGCGCTTTGGCCGCGCACGGGACGGAAGCGCTCGCGCAGCAGGGCGCGCAGGGGCCCGTCTTCTTCGTAGCAAAGCGCGGCGGGCAGGTCGCGGCGCCTGCCGGCCAGCAGCAGGTCATGCGTCATCAGCTCGCGCAGCTCGGGCGCATCATAGAGCTCGAGCAGCAGCGTCGCGCGCGCTTGTTCGCCTTGCGCCCGGTCGAACGCGCCCCGCGCGCGCAGCGAGCGCGCAATCTGCGCAAACAGCTCGAACGGCGCTCGCGCGGTCAGCAGCCAGCGCAGCGCATGCACGTAGCGCCCGCTGTTGTGATACCAGTCGAGCGCGCGCTCCACATCCTTCAAAAAGCACAGCTCGAAAAAGCCCAGGCCCGGCGTCGAGAGCACCTCGTAGGGCGGGTCGGGCTCGTAGCGGATGCCGAGCGCCTCGGCATCCCGGCGCAGCGCGCTGCCGGGCAGCAGCTTCAAAAAACCCAGCTGCAGCATGTCCGCGCCTACCCCGAACGCGTCGTCAAACGAGCGCGCAAACGTCTGGGTAGTCTCCCCCGGCAGCCCGGCGATCAGGTCCACGTGCAGGTGCGCCCTGCCCAGCGCCTTGAGCCGCATGAGCTTTAAGCGCAGCGCCTCGAACGGCACGGCGCGACCGACCGCGCGCAGCACGCCGTCATCGCTCGACTGGATGCCGGCCTCGAACTGAAACAGGCCCTCGGGCGCGCGGGCCAGCACCTCGAACGCGGCCTCGTCCAGCAGGTGCGCGCCGATTTCAAAATGATACGTCGGCTTGAGGCCGCTTTTTTCGCTGTGCTCGATCAGGCCGCGCCATATCTCGGCCGCGCGCGCCCGGTCGAAGTTGAACGTGCGATCGACCAGCTTGATAAGCCGCGCGCCGTTTTCGGCCATGCGCGTCAGCCGCCGCACCGCCTCCCGCGCGCTCAGCGCACGCACGCCGCCCGATCCGCCCGACAGGCAGTAGGCGCAGCGGTAGGGGCAGCCGCGCGAGGTCTCCGTATACAAGATGCGCCCCTCGAGCCCCGCGAGCCCGCCCGCCCAGGCGTCGGGCCAGACTTCGGTCTGTAACGGCTGAGGCGGTGGGTTTTCGACGATCGCACCGCCCGACCGACGGCAAAGCCCCGGCACGTCCGCGAGCAAACCGCCGGACAGCGCCGCGATCAGCTGCGCGAGCGCGGCCTCGCCCTCCCCCGAAAGCACTCCGTCGAGTTCCGGGTGCGCCTCCATCGTCTCGCGCGCCTCGCATACCTCGGGCCCGCCGGCGAACAGAAATGCGCCCGGCAGCGCCAGCTTGAGCGCCCGGCACAGCCGCCAGATGAGCGGCGCATTCCATATATAGGTAGAAAAGCCGATCGCGTCGGGCGCGCCTTCCGCGACGCACTCGAGCAGCTCGCGGAAGGGCAGGTTGATGTGGGCCTCGAACAGCTCCGCGCCCTCATGTTCCGGCAGCGCGGCCAGCATCTGGCGCAGCGCCAGATTCGTGTGCATGTAGTGCGCGTTGAGCGCCACCAGCCTAACCTTCATAGGTCACCTTCCAGCAACCGGAGCGCCGCCTCGCGGTATTTCTGCATCGCGGTGGGCATGGGCAGCGCGCGCAGCGCCTCCGCATCCACAAACACGACTCCGGTCGGTTCGCACGGTCCGCACCGGTCGCACCGGTCGCACCGGTCGCACCGGTAGGCGTGCCCGGTCATACGCCAGACGAGGTGGGTGAATACGTGTTCCACCGATTCAAGCGGCCGGTGCCCGCGCGCAGTTACGCCCCACTCGGCCAGCGCCTCGCGCACCGCCGCGTCGCTCCGGGCGTCCAGGAAATTGGGGAATTCGTACAGCCCGCCCAGCAGAGCGTCTTCCGGGCGGCGGCGCACCAGCACCTCGCCCCCGCAAACGACCAGCGCCACCGCGCGCCGCTCGATCCTCTTGCGCACGGGCTCGGGCCGCAGGGGCAACTGCCGCTGGACGCCCGCCGCGCGCGCGGCGCAGTATGCCTCAACCGGGCAGCGCTCGCAGGCGGGGTTGCGCGGCAGGCAGACCAGCGCGCCCAGCCCCATCAGCGCCTGATTGAAATCGCCCGGCCGCGCGCGGTCGATCAGCTGTTGCGCCGCCTCGCGCAGCCGCCGTTTGGCGTCGGGTTTCGTGACCAGCTCCCGGATGTCGAACAGCCGCGACAGTACGCGCACCTGGTTGCCGTCGATCGCCGGTTCCGGCAGGCCGTAGGCCATCGAGGCAATCGCCCCCGCCGTGTACTCGCCGACGCCCGGCAGCGCGCGCAATCCCGCAACAGAACGCGGGAATTCCCCGTGGAGCTGCTCCGCCACCAGCTGCGCGGCCTTGTGCAGACTGCGCGCGCGCGAATAATAGCCGAGGCCCTCCCACCGCTTGAGCACGGCGGACTGATCGGCCCCGGCGAGCGCAAATACGTCCGGGAATGCTTCGAGAAACGCGCGGTAATAGGGGATCACGGTCTCGGCGCGGGTCTGCTGCAGCATGATCTCGCTGACCCAGATCAAATACGGGTCGCGCGCCCCGCGCCAAGGCAGGTCGCGCGCATTTTGGTCATGCCAGGTAAGGATGCCCCGACGCATGGCCTCTGAGCGCTTCGTCAATCGGTCAACTCATCCTCCGTTGGTGTTGCGGCAGGGCGATGAAGCGCGCCCACCGGGCAGGGAAAGCCGTCTCGGAAACAGAAGTCGCCGTCCGGCACTTCGATCTCGCGGCCGGGCAGCAGCCAGGCCGGGCTGTACAGCCGGTTGGCCCTGAGCAGCATGCAGCCGGGCACCCCGAGGCGCGCCGAGAGCGCGCTCAGCGGTTCATTTTCCCGAACGACCGTCACGCGCCCACCTCCCTGTGGTGCAAGCTTATGCGGCCGCCCGCGGCGTCATGCCGCGCGCACATTTCACCGCTCCAGCGGTTCGGCTACGCCTATGATCTCTTTCTGCTCGTTCCACACCTGCTTGATGCGCTTGAGCGCGGCCGCGTCCACGTCCTTGGGCGTGTTGCGGATCGCCCTGCCGCAGGCCAGAACGCGGTAGTCGTAGCCGTCCCCGCGCTCGATTCTGTGCACGTACACCGGCACGTAGCGCGGGGCGTCGGGCTCCACGCGGCCGGTTTGCGGGTTATCGCGGAGCGTGAACTCGAAGATGATGCCTGAATCGCGGTAGCGCGCGCGCTGATCGGATAGGAAGTTGCCCATGCTGTAGAGCACCAGCCCCCGCCGCTGCGAGCCGTCCGCGCCCTTGACCTCCAGCCACTCGCTGGGCAGCACCACGTGCTGATGACCGCCCACGACCACGTCCGCACCCGCGGCGACCAGGTTCTTGGCCATCTTCTTGAGCTTCGACGGCACCTCGCGCAGGTACTCCTCGCCCCAGTGCATGAACACCACCACCGCCTCGGCTCCGGCGGCGCGCAGCGCCGCGATGTCATTGGCGGCGTTGGAATTGCTGACCATGCGCAGCCCGAACTGGCTGGCCAGCGGGTCGGACTTCTTGGCCATACCGTTGGTGGCGGTGGCGCAGTTGAGGAACCCCACCTTGATTCCGCCGATCTCCTTGACGAAGGGCGTGTCGTACTCCTCCTGCGTGCGGTAGGTGCCGATGTGGTCGAGCCCCGCCTTTTCCACATTGTCGATCGTGGCCTTGAGTCCGTCGAAGTAGGTGTCCAGCGCGTGGTTGTTGGCCAGCGTCAGCATGTCCACCCCGGCGTCCCGGAGCGCGTCCAGCAAAAACGGCGGCGTGTTAAACTGCGGATAGCCCTTGTAGCCGTTGATGAATTTCCGGCCGGGCATCGGGCCGTCCACGTTGATCACGGTGTAGTCGGCCGCGCCCATCGAATCGGCGATTAATTCAAGCATCGGCGAAAAATCGTAGGTCTTGCTCTCGCGCACATAGGCCGCTTTCAGGATGGGCACGTGCGCCACGATGTCGCCGATCGCGCGGATGGTGATCGCGCGGTTGCCGGCGCTCGCGGTGGGCGCGGGCGGAGCGTTTAAATCGGCGTCCAGGTTGACCTCGGGTTCATCCGCTTCCTGTGCGCCCGGATCGGCTTCACCCGGATCGGGCGCGTCCGGCTCGGGTTCATCGGGCATGGCGGAATCACCGCCTTCGGGCTGGACGGCCGGCGCGGAAGCGGGCACGGCGTCATTTGCGGGCGGCGACACCGGGTCCTTGCGGGCGCAACCGCGCGCGATCAGCACGACGCTCAGGATCAGGAGCGCCAGCACCCCGGCGGAAATCGCCAGCCGCACCCAGCGCGGCGGCTGCGCGCCCCGCCCGCGCCGGCGGCCGGAACGCGCAAGGAGGCCGCGCCAGTTGAATGATGCCACAGTAATTCCTCCTTCGGAGCCGGAGTCACGCGCATCCGGCGCAGGCCTGCCGCGCGTGAGTATGGATACGGGGGGCCGACGCCCTTATTATATCACATCACGGCGCAAATTCAATCGGAAGTGGGAAGTGTGGCGCTTTTCTTGATTTTTTTACCAAAAAGCTTCCATTCTTGTGCACTTTCTGAAACAATATCCAATCCCTGCGCGTCCAAAGCTTATTGACGAATCGGGCCGGATGTTGTACACTGGTATTGAACTATCCTTATATTGCGTCAAGTGTGTGTACTCGTGGATGCGTAGACAGAGGTGTAAATACGATGGCGACAAAGCAGATCGGCAAGCTGAAGCTGCATTGGTCCTCCAAGGGCATTGCCTGGAAATGGGGAGACGGTGAGATACGCCGCTTCTCGTTCCAGCGCAAGCGGTCGGGCGATGCCGCGCAAGGCTACGACCAGGCCTACGGTCAGGGCCAGGGCTATGGCTCGCCCGAAGACCAAGGCCAGAGCTACGGCCCGGAATACGGGCAGGGCTACGGCGGCCAGGACGGCTACGACGACGATCAGGAGCCGCGCGAGGTCGGCCGGTACGATGTGCTGTACCAAAGCGACTGGGTCATGTACGCGCTGCTCGTGCTGCTGCCCCCGCTGGGCATCTGGATCCTGTGGAAGAAGGAGCGGTTCTCGCCGCTCGTGCGCGCTGCGGTGTCCGCGGCGTCGGGCATCTGGTTCATCCTGCTGCTGATCTGGCTGTTCTCCGCGATGTTCGCGCCGGGCGGCAGCGATCAGGTCACGACGGGGGTGAACACGCAAATCGCGATTGCCACGCCCGCGCCGACCATCGGCGGCCTTGCGACCCCCGCCCCCCAGCAGGGGCTCGACCTCGTCAACGCGCCCCCGGCGGCCACGCCGCGCCCCGGCGGGCTTGGTACCGCGCCCACCGGCGACGCGCCGGACAGCCCGGGTACTGCCGGCACCACCTACGTGTGGTCGGCGCCCACGAGCAGCGTATACCACAAAGCCGACACCTGCACCGCGATCCGGGAGGGCGAGTCCGTCACGAAGGTGGACATCGCGCTGGCGCGGGAGCGCGGCCAGACCGGCTGTCCGACCTGCTTCCCCGACAGCGCTCAGTCTACCGCGACGTTCTACATCGGCTCGGGCAAGTACTACCACAAGGGATCGAGTTGCGGTACTTTGTCGGGCCTCACGCCCGTGTCCAAGCAGGACGCCGAGCGCCAGGGCAAGAAGCCCTGTCCCAAGTGCATCGGCAACGTCTGGGCGACCAAGCCCGGCAAGTACTACCACAAGAAGCCCAAGTGCTCGGGCATGACGAACGCGGTGCTGATTACCGAGGCCCGCGCGAAGGCCGACGGCAAGACCAAGTGCCCGATCTGCTACCCGGGCGCCGCGAAGGGCGCGACCAAGGGCACGCGCTACTACGCCACCCCGAAGGGGAAGAACTACCACACCGACAAGACCTGCGGCGGCATGAAGCACGCGGTGGAAATCTCGCTCGAGACCGCCAAGAAGCGCAAGCAGACGCCCTGCCCGATCTGCGTGACCGGCAAGCAGGTCAAGGCGGGCATCTACTACGCCACCAAGACGGGCAAGTACTACCACGTCAAGAGCAGCTGTTCGGGTATGAAGAACGCCGCCCGCATCTCGCTGACCGTGGCCCGAAAGAACGGCAAGACCGCCTGCCCGGTGTGCATCCGCCCGGGCGCCGGCAAGGATCCGGCGGCGGGCTCGGCGATCTACTACGCCACCCAGGCGGGCAAGTTCTACCACAAGAAAGCCACCTGCGGCGGCATGAAGGGCGCTAAGAAAGTAACCCGCGCATCGGCCGAGAAGAACGGCAAGAAGCCGTGTCCGGACTGCCTTGAGAGCCTGTCCATCCAGGTGTATGCCACCTCCGGCGGCAAGTACTACCACCGCAGGGCCAACTGCTCGGGCATGAAGAACGCCCGCCATCTGTCGCTGGCCACGGCCAAGGCGCGCGGCAAGACCGCCTGCCCGGTGTGCTACCCGTCGGCCGCGGCGAAGAACCTCTACTACTTCGCCACCAAGACCGGCAAGTACTACCACAAGAACGCCACCTGCTCGGGCATGAAGAACGCTTCGAAGCTCTCGCTCGCGAACGCCTTGGCGAGCGGCAAGCAGCCCTGCCCCGTCTGTCTCAAGGCCAACGACCGGCTCTACTACGCCACCAAGTCGGGCAAGCACTTCCACTTAAAGAGCAGTTGCTCGGGCACGGGTATGACGGGCGGGAAGCCGCTCACGCTGGCCGCGGCGAGGCGCGCGGGCAAGACGCCCTGCCCGGTATGCCTTAAGAACGTCCCGGTGCAGGACATCCGGAAGGTGTTCGCCTACGTCTCGAGCGGCAGCCGGTACTACCACAAGGATCGCACCTGCTCGGGCCTGAAGAACCTCAAGAAGGTGCCGCTCGCGTCCGCCAAGGCGCGCGGCAAGACCGCCTGCCCGGTGTGCGTGCTGAAGAAGGTCAAGGCGGGCAACCTGACCACCGCCCACGCCGACAAACGCACGGTCTGCTACGCCTCGGCGTCGAGCGCGTACTACCACCAGGATTCCAACTGCGTGTCGGGCCTCAAGAAGACCACGGTGGCCGCGGCCCGGCGCAATGGCAAGAAGGCCTGCCCGAGTTGCGCGCAGAACCTGAACACCTACGTCTACGTGACGCGCTCCGGCACCAAGTACCACCGCAAGAGCACCTGCTCGGGCACGGTCAACGCCTACAAGGTCTCGCTGAACACCGCGCTTAGGCTCAACTACGTGCGCTGCACCAAGTGCAACGCGCCGAGGAAAAAATAAGACCCGGACTGGGGCGGCGGGGCATCGGCCTCGCCGCCTTCCTTTGCGAAAGAGAAGGAGGTGCGCGCATGCGCACGGTTAAGACGGTTGTGGGGCTTGTGCTCGTCGCCTGTTACGCGGCGGGGCTGGTCGCGCTGTTTATGAAGCAGACGGCGCCGGGGCTGATGCTGTGGGTGATATCCACGGCGGGCGGCATGGGGCTTCTGTGGTATCTGCGAAGGCGGGAGCGCGAGGCGGCCGACGGTCGGCCGCAATAAAATTTGTCCTTCGGCAAGTGAAATGCCGCAGGCATATTCCATTTCTCACCGCGGCATACTATTGCAAAAACCACGCAAAGGAGTATGCCCATGCAGGACAAATCCTCGCTGGCCTTTCTGAAGCCGCTGGTGTTCGCAGCGCTGCTGCTGCTGCTGATTGCGGCGGTGCTGCTGGCCATGCAGCCGGGCGCGCCCGACGTACCCGCCGACGCGGTCTACGTAAGCGCACGATCGGAGGGCCTATGAGCGCATCCGAACACGAGAAGCAAAAGCATCGCAATTACCACAAACTCGTCGAGCGTCTGACCCCCAACAGCAACTTGCTGCAGGGTTGTCTGCGCGCGTTCTGGGTGGGCGGGCTGATCTGCGTCGTCGGGCAGCTGATTACGCTGGCGGGCGAGAAGTACCTGAACCTGAGCCTGATCGCCGCGCCCTCGTTCACCGCCTGCGTGCTGGTGTTCCTGGGCACGGGGCTGACCGCGCTGGGCATCTACGACCGCATCGGCAACTATGCCGGCGCGGGCTCGATCGTGCCGATCACCGGCTTTGCCAACTCGGTGGCTGCGCCCGCGATCGAATACCGGCGCGAGGGGCTTGTGCTGGGCGTGGGCGCGAAGCTGTTCACGCTGGCCGGGCCGGTGCTGGCCTACGGCATCACCGCGTCGGTGCTGGTGGGGCTGATCTACTACTTCGCGGGGGCATAGCGCTCAAAGTCGCACGCCGCCTCCAAGATGCGCGCAAGCGCCTCCAGCCCGGCCTGGTCGGCTTCGTCGAAGCGGCCAAGGGCCGGGCTGTCCACGTCCAGCACGCCCACGACCGCGCCGTTCGAAAACAGGGGCACCACGATCTCGGCATTGGACGCGGCGTCGCAGGCGATGTGCCCCGGAAAGGCGTGCACGTCGTCCACGCGCACGGTGCGCCGTTCGGCTGCGGCCGTGCCGCAAACCCCCTTCCCGAACGGTATGCGGATGCAGGCCGGCTTGCCCTGAAACGGCCCCAGCACCAACTCGCCTCCGACGTCCAGGTAGAAGCCCGCCCAGTTGACGCCTTGAAGGCCCCCCATGATGAGCGCCGAGGCATTGGCCAGATTGGGTAAGGGCAACCGTTCGCCTTCGGTGAGCGCGGCGAGCTCGAACGCGAGCTTTCGATAATCGGTCATATACATCCCTCCATCCTGTCCATTGTACCGCAGGCGCGCGCAGCGCGCAAGGCTCATAAAGCGCGCCGTCCGCGCGCATACTAGCCAAAAATGCACACAGGAGGATGCGCTGGCATGATCTCCCAAACCATCGTGTACCGAAACAGGCCCCGCGTGCGCGCGGCCGCCGCGATCGTCGGTCAGAAGGAGGGGCTGGGCCCCTACGGCCGGGATTTTGACGAGGTGCTGACCGACGACCTGCTGGGCAAGGACACCTTCGAGCAGGCCGAGTCGGAGCTCAGTCGGCGCACGGTCGCGCTGTGCCTTGAAAAGGCCGGACAGACTGAGCAGGTACTCGAGGCGCTGCTGTGCGGCGACCTGCTCAACCAGATCGCGGCGTCGGGCTTTGCCGGGCGGCAGCTGGGCGCGCCCTTCCTCGGGCTGTACGGCGCATGCTCGACGATGGTCGAGGCGCTGCTGCTCAGCGGCGTGCTGGTCGACGGAGGCTACCGCCGGCACGCGGTCTGCGCGGCGTCCAGCCACTGGTGCACGGCCGAGCGCCAATTCCGCTTCCCGCTGGAGCTGGGCAACCAGCGCCCGCCGTCGGCGCAGTGGACGGCCACCGCCGCCGGCGCGCTGCTGCTGGACTTGGATCCCAAGCCCTCGCTCGCGCGGCTGACGCACGCCACGATCGGGCGCGTGATCGATTACGATATCGTGGATGCCAACCATATGGGCGCGGCAATGGTGCCCGCGGTGGCCGATACGCTGCGCGCGCACATGGACGACACCGGTCGCACCCAACGCGACTACGACCTGATCGTCACGGGCGACTTGGGCACGATCGGGCGCACGCTGCTGCTCGAACTGCTCAAGGAGCGCGGCGCGCCCGTTCCCGGCGAGAAGCTGATCGACTGCGGCGCGACCTTGTACGATTCGTCGCAGGACGTGCACGCGGGCGGCAGCGGCTGTGGCTGCATCGCCTCGGTGCTGGCGGCACACTTCGTGCCGCAGCTTGCGCAGGGCGCGGCCCGGCGCATATTGGCGCTGGGCTCGGGCGCGATGCTCAGCCCCACCACCACCCAGCAGGGCGAATCGATCCCCAGCATATCCTACGCGGCGGCATTGGAGGCGGACGAAACATGAACATATTTCTCTCGCTGGTCAAGGCGTTTGCGGTCGGCGGGCTGCTGTGCGTCATCGGCCAGGTGCTGTTGTTCAAGACCGGCATGACCAGCGCGCGCATCCTGGTGGCCTATGTGGTCGCGGGCGTGGTACTGACGGCGCTCGGGCTGTACAAGCCGCTGGTCGACTTCGCGGGCGCGGGCGCGACCGTGCCGCTGAGCGGCTTCGGCTACTCGCTGGCGATGGGCGCGATCGAGGGCGTCAAGGAGCACGGCCTGATCGGCGCGTTCGTGGGCGGCGTGGTCAACACCGCCGGCGGCATCACCGCCGCGATCGTGTTCGGATTGCTGTTCGCGCTGATCGCCAAACCCAAGGCAAAGCCATAGTCAAGGCCATAGTCAAGGACAGGGGGCTCGGGCGATCGCCCGGGCCCCCTGCGTCTTGACACGCCGATCGCGCCATCGTCCGATGCGGAACTCTCCCCGGGGAACCGATTATGATGTTTCTCGGCCCACTTCCGATCACGATCATGAGCAGCAACCAAAAGCGAAACCGCATGTGCGGCATTTGCTATTCGCCATCGCCTGCGTCATCCGTTCCCAGATCAGCAGAAACCGTAAACGTCCCCGTGAACCGTCCATACCCGTCAAATTCTCCATCATATGCGACGCGGACCGGACTTGCGTAACTGAGCGCCTCGTCAAGCGCCGACCTTGGAAATGTCGAATCAAAGAAAAATGTGAATAGCGCCCCGTCCTGATCCTGAACCGTGAATGCTTCTGCGTCAACTCCGGCCATTGTGCCCATTACCTCTCCGGCGAGATATGAATCGGCGGGCACACTGCGAACATAACCGATTCTCAGAATCTCATCAAGCGCGGTCGTTTGCTTTGCAACAGCAAGCGCGTTCTGCAAAACGACCCTGGCGCTTTCTTGAAACGCTCCCAGCGACGCCTCGTCTGCATTGAGGGGATTCATGACGCCCATGTCCCCAGGCGATAAAAGCACGCCTTCCGGCATATGGGTCAGACGGTATTCAGTGTCAAAAGCCAGGGTCCCGACTTCCGCTTTATCCTGTTTGATATTGAATGTGACCTCGCCATACCAGACTCGATCGCCGTCCTGATCGTAATGCGTTCCGTCGTATTGGATGTCGAGCGAAACATCCAGCTGTTCATCGGGGATCCTCGCTTTTAGGAGGATTGTCGCGCTGTCTGTGGCGGCGCCTTGTCCGCCCGTCTGTTTGCCGATGATGTCACCTATGCTCCCGCCGGTCACCACGCCTCCAGCTTCCGTGCTGCGCTTTTGAATGGAAAACCCAACCTCGCTCGTTTCACCGTCCGCCGTGGCGCAGAGCCCGGCAGCAGCGTGGGCGTCGCTGGAGTCTGCGTCAACGGCATCCTGCGTTTGCACGTACATGGAGACATCCCCCTCCCCCGGCAAAGTCGCCGTCATCTCGCCGTAAACGGCATGGTTCCCTTCGTGGGCGCTGTAGTCGATCTTCACGGCAACGGGCATTTGCTCGTCGCCGACAGCAATCAATACGTCCGTCACAATCCGGCCAGCGCCTTCGTCCGCATCATATAATCGGATCGTTACATCCGTTTCCACACCCGCCGCGTCCAAAAGGGCGGGGACTTCCGAAAGGGCATTGCCGCTGTGCTGTTCATACAACATGCCCGCCTGCCGCCAAACGGCAAGCAACAGCGGATCGGACTGCGCCATCTCTTCAATCAAAGCCAGATATTGCGCCAGTTTGAGCGTAGCTTCGACAACCTCTGCGTCCACGGTCTGATTGAACAGCGCGATGCGCTCCCGCCTCATCGGCTGTATTGCGAATTCATCGGCCGCATTGTGTCTTATCCGATCCGCCAGTGCGTTCAAGTACGCGGCACCGGTCGAGCTTCCGATACTCGCGGCAAGGGATTCCATGACGGGCGGCGCTTGGCTCAAGAGCATTCCTGCGCCGGCCTCAGACGTTAGGAGCTCTTGAATGTCCTGTAGGGGGATCTGCATGAGGTGGGAAAGCCCACCCGACTGATTGTGCATATAGCCCTTGATCTGCGCATCTTCCAGCGCAAGCAGAATCTGGAGAACGATGGCGTTGCCGCCATAGATGTCGGCCACCAGCAGGCCGCGGGCCATCGCCTCGTCAATTCCGGCGGACAGCCGCACGGCCGCGCCGATATCCGTGGTCGATCCTCCCGCAATCAACCGAAAGCTGTCCGCAGTCAGCACCGCCATGTCGTAACCTTCTGCGAACCCCGCCACCGATGGCACCATAAGCGCCATCACGAGTATGAACGCCAAGGAGCAACGGACCATCTGTTTCATATTTGTCTCTCCTTATGTAAGCTCGTTCCAGGCGATCATATTGTCCGGCATGCTTTTTCGCGCTATCTCTGCATCCATTCGTGGCCGCATTGCTTACAGTATGTATTCGGGTCACAGGAACCGACGACGCAGCCGCCCAGACGCACCTCTCCCGCTTCGGCCCTCTGAAGCGTCTCCTCCGTCGGATACCCATAGACGATTCTGATTACGTCTGCCGATCCGCATTGAGGGCATTGAACCTGCGCGTCCCCATGAAACCCAAAGGTATCGCCCGCCTCTTGGATAAGCCCGAGGCCCGTTCCGATATGGAGCACGGCGGCAACTCCGGTGCCGCAATCATCCAGACCCGGCACCCGAATCGGAGAACAGGCAGCCATGAGAAGTGATAGCATGAGTGCGCTCCCTCGTAAGATGAGCATGAAGTACACCTCCTATTTCATCCGCCAAATACATCATCGAGTCTTGTGCCATGTTGAATCGGCGTTCTATATGGCGCGAAATGGGCAGGGCGTATCGCTCACAATCCGCTTCTTCAACGAGTTGCAGGTACCAGGCGGCATTGCAGGCGCCGCTTGCTTGCGATGTATGGTGCTCATACAGCCGAAAGCTCCCAATCGCCCCACCAATATACCTCTGACCGACTCGAACCCATCCGCGGGCGACATGATACCGATCCAAGTATGGTTATGTATTGGACGGAAAAACGGTAAATTGTGTTGCTGTAACGTTGATCTTTTTCATGTATGTCTATTAAGATGCCGCGCACCGGGCGTAACGGTACGCCGCCGGACGGCGAACGCGTCTCCCCCGTCACGCCGGAAAACGTACCGATCAGAAACAATAGGCGGTGGGGCTTCGATTTAAGGTCGGCAAGGACGCCCAAAACGCAGGCGGGCCGATGCTGTTCGGCCGCAAGTTCGGCAACTGCGACCAGGATATCCTGGCCCGTACCTTCTATCACAAATTGTAGGAAATGATTCTAAGACAGCGCCGCCTCCGGCCCGTAGACGATCAGCAGCGTGCCTTCCCGGACCGATACCTCGGCGGGTCGGCCGATGAACTCGTTGCTGACGCCGATCGGATAGGCGGGGCGCAGCGCATAATCGTCGAGCGCATACTTGAGGCCGGTTTCGGTAACGCCCCGGCACTCGCCCGACAGCGCGAATACCGACACCGGCCCGCGCGAGGCGGCGCCGAAACGCAAGGAACCGTCCTTGACCGCGGTCAGCACCTCGCCGTCCGCGTACAGGAAGCCGCGCGCACCGCGTTCGGCCAAATAATTGAGGCAGCCGATGTTGGCCAGCGTGTGCGCCATGCGCCCGCCCGCGCAGCCGTATAGCCGGAAGGCTCGGTAGCCCTTGTCCAGCGCGTACATCAGCGCCGCCAGCACGTCGGTCTCGTCCTTGACCGGGTTCAGCCGGATCACATGCGGGAACGAATCGCCGCGGGGGCCGTTCGCGAAGCATCGCGAAGCATGGCCCGCATCGGCCCGCCCCGGCTCGCCCAGCGAGTCAAAGTCCCCAATCAGCACATCGGCTTTGAGCCCCAGCGCCTGCACGTGCCGATAGCCGGCGTCCGCCGCGATCACGCAGTCGCCGTCCTCAATCGCGAGATCCGGCCAAAAAAGCGGGCCCGCGCCGAACACGTGGCATATGCCGTTCATCGTTCCCCTTCTTTTTTTCGAGATAGGCCATCAGCGCGTCCCGCGACGCCTGATAGCCGAATGCCTCAATGTCGTGCCGGTAGCGCCGCGCCACCCGCCGCGCCGTATCCAAGTCGTACATGTCCATCCAGCCGTCCTCGCTGTCCGTCTTGTTGTGCCGGGCGAGCGGCGGCAGATCGTATCTTTTGCGGATGGGCTCGTACGCCTCCGGCAGATCCTCCATCTTGCCCACAAACTGGGCCAATTGCCGATCGCCGTCCCGCAGCATGAACTGCTGGCTGACGAAATGGCGATCGCTCAGAGCGTCGGGAATCAGGCACACCCGGCGCGCGAAGCGCGTAAAGCCCCGGTCCCGGGCCAGAAAGCCCAGCAGGTAGTGATCGAAGTAGCCGTCTTTCTCGTACAGCCCGTGCCTCGCCATGCCCAACAGATGCTTGTCGGTCTGGTATTTGTTCAAATAGCACGAGACCAGCCGGCGGAACGGATCGCGCACGAAGGTGAACGTGAAGTAGTCCGGATAATTGCCTAAGTCGATGTCGCTCAGGTAGCGCTCGTCCCGCGCCACCGCGTCGATGATCTCGCGATAGTTGCCGCTCCCCCCATGCAGCCCTCGGATGCTGGCCTTGATCGAGGTGCTGGCCGCCTTGGCGTTGGACAGATAGATCAGCCGGCGCTCGTCATCGATGAGGTAGTTGCGCGACATATACATGCCCTGCTTTATGAGTTGCGCAAGCCCCCGGCGCAGCTCGCGCGCCTTGGCGCACGTGCGGCTCAGCGCCCGGTATAGCCGCGGGGTATGCCGGAGCGCCTGCTTGACCGCCTGCTTCATCCGGCATCACCCTCGGCCGTCATCTCCGCAAGCTTCGCCTCAATCGCGCCCATCAGGCTCTCCACGCACTCCTCTTCGCTCCATACTTCGGTGTCCAGCACCAGATCGGGGTGCTCGGGCGCTTCGTAGGGCTCGTCGATGCCGGTGAAGGCGGCGAGCTTGCCGTCCATCGCCTTCTTGTACAGGTTCTTGGGGTCGCGCTGCCGGCAGGTCTCGATGCTGGCCTTGACGTAAACCTCGATGAAGCTGTCCGGGCCGATCGCCTCGCGCGCCTCGCGGCGGCTTGCTTCATAGGGCGAGATCAGAGACACCAGCGTAATCAGGCCGGCGTTGCGGAACAGTTGCGCCACATGTGCCACGCGCCGGATGTTGGTTTTGCGGTCCTCGGGCGAAAAGCCGAGGTCGCTGGTCAGTCCTCGCCGCAGCTCGTCGCCGTCCAGGATGTAGGCCGGCCGACCCGACTCGACCAGGATCCGCTCGACCTCCTGCGCGATCGTGGTCTTGCCCGCGCCCGACAAGCCGGTCATCCACACCACCAGCCCGCGAAGGCCTCCGTGTTTGATCCGCTCGGCCGCGGTCAGCCGCGCGGGCGACCAGCGGATGTTGCGCACGTCGTAGTCGAACGCCTCGAGCGCCTCGGTGATGATGCCGCCGCCGGCGATCTCGTACTTGTCGACGATCACAAACCGCCCGATGGACTCGTCGTCCGCGGCCAGATCGAACGCGATCGGGCGCTCAAGCGTAATCACACACTCGGCCACTTCGTTGCGCTCCACGTACTGGCGCAAGGCGCTCGACAGCGTGGCGGCGTTGACGATGCGCGTCACCGCCTCCAGTTTCATCTTCACGTGAGCGGTGCCGCACTTGAAGCCGTACTCCATACCCGCCGTAAGACGCCGCTTGCCCAGCCAGAACAGGTTGGCGCGCAGACGCACGCCCACGTACGGCGCGCGCTCGCCCGCGCGGCAAACCACCTCGCCCCGCTTGACGAAGATCTGCTCGGTCATCGTAAAGCCCGCCGCCTGCCCCGCGGCATACCGCTCGGGAGCGGGGGCGTTGAATATTTCCAGCTGCTTAACCCGGGTCTTCTTGCCCGACGGGTAGAACACCACCTCATCGCTCGGGCGGATGTCGCCGGCCGAGACCGTGCCCGCAACGACGCGGCGGCTGTCGCCGCGGCCTGTGAACTTGTAGACCCCCTGGACCGGCATGCGCAGCGGCAGTTGATCGGGCAGCGGCGTGGATTCAAACGCGTCCATCTGTGTAAGCACATTCGGGCCCTCGTACCAGGGCATATTGGCCGAGTGGTTCACGATGTTGTCGCCTTCCATGCCGCTGACCGGGATGAAGGCGGCGGGCGCGATGTCGATCTTCTTTAAAAAGCGCTCATATTCGCCCTGGATGTCCTCGAACACCTGCCTGCGGTAATCGACCAGGTCCATCTTGTTGACCAGCACCGCCACCTGTTTGATGCCCAGCATCGACAAAAAGTAGCCGTGCCGGCGCGTGTTCTCCTCCACGCCCCGCGAAGCGTCGATCACCAGCAGCGCCGCCTCGGCGCGGGAAGCGCCGGTCACCATGTTCTTGAGGAACTCGATGTGGCCGGGCGCGTCGATCACGATGTAGCGGCGCAGCTCGCTCCTGAAAAAGCAGCGGGCGGTGTCGATCGTGATGCCCTGCGCCTGTTCATTCTTGAGCGCGTCCAGCAAAAACGCATATTCAAAGGGCTTTGAATTGCGACGGCACTGCTCGCGCACGAACTCGAGTTTGCCCTCGGGCAGCGTATGCGTATCGGCCATCAGCCGGCCGATCACGGTGGATTTGCCGTGGTCGACGTGGCCGACGGTGACGATGTTCATGACCTCGTCCATTTTGACCGCGTTCATGGATGCACCCCTTCGGTACCAAATATGCTTCTGAACCCTCGGGGGGTTGGAGGGGCCAAAGCCCTCCATGTTCAAATCACTTGTGCCGGCTCCGCCGGTTCAAATGGATTCCCCCGTTCCCGTTTCACGCACAGCACTCTACGCCAGACGCGCGTGACCCCATTACATGTAGCCGTTGCGCCGCAATGTCTCGAGACCGCCGCCGTCCTCCTTGTCCTGCGCGCGGCCGCTGCGCTCGGCGATGTTCGACAGCGCGCCGGTCTTCAGCTCCTCGATGATCTCGCGGACATTGCGCGACTCAGATTCGATCGGGCCGGTGCAGGGCGCGCAGCCGAGCGAACGATAACGCTTGCCATCGCCCTGATTGTAGTACAAAGACACGGTGGGGATGTTTTCGCGCTCGATGTACTCCCAGATGTTCAGCTCGGTCCAATCGAGCAGCGGGTGAATGCGCACATGGGTGCCGGGCGCGAAGTCGGTCTTGAACTGGTTCCAGAACTCGGGAGGCTGGTCGTCCAGATCCCAGTCGTTGTTTTTATCGCGCGGGGAGAAGTAGCGCTCCTTCGAGCGCGAGCCCTCCTCGTCCGAGCGCGCGCCCACGATCACGCCGGTGAACGCCTGGCGGTTTTTGTCGACCTCGTATGCCCCGGTCTCGAGGTTCAGCCGATAGCGCGGCCACTTGCCGCTCAATGTGTGGGTCAGCGCCTCGGTCTTGAGCAGCCGGCAGCACTCGACGCGCGACACCGCGCCGTCGGGAAACGTGCGCCTTGCCTCGAGCGCCTCGCGGTTTTCGCCGTAGATCATGTACAGCCCGTATTCGCGCGCGAGCTTGTCGCGGTAGTCGATCATTTCGGGAATCTTATAACTCGTGTCGATGTGTATGAGCGGAAAGGGCACGTGGCCGAAGAACGCCTTGCGCGCCAGCCACAAGAGTACCGTCGAGTCCTTGCCGATCGACCACAGCATGCACAAATTGTCAAACGCCGCGTAGGCGTCGCGTAAAATATGTACGCTCACGCTCTCCAATCGGTTCAGATGATCCAATGATAATATCCCTCCCGCCCATGACCGGTGTGTTTATTTTACCTCATATATTATACTGAACGGGCATGTCTATTCAAGCGAAAATTGTAGGCAGAAGTGTAATAAACCGCCCGCAACCGGTCGGCAAGAATCGACGCACTTTACCTGCTTTTGATGCTCGGTGTATGTATGGTTTACCGCGCCGGGGTATGCTACCAGCGTACAAAGTAAGAAGGAGAGAACAATGATGAAGAAGCTGATGGGGATTATGCTGTCTGTGATCCTGCTCGTGGGGGCGGCCAGCTGCGCGGCGGCGCTCGACGGTATCACCGTGGTGTCGCGCGAGGACGGCTCGGGCACGCGCGGCGCGTTCATCGAGCTGTTCAAGGTGGAAGTAAAGAACGACGCGGGCGAGAAGATCGATCAGACTTACGAGGAAGCGCTGATTGCCAGCACCACCGGCGTCATGCTATCGACCGTGGCCGGCAATCCGAACTCGATCGGCTATGTGTCGCTGGGTTCCTTGTCCGATACCGTGAAGGCCGTGAAGATCGACGGCGTGGCCGCGACGGTCGAGGGCGTCAAATCGGGCGAATACAAGGTGGCGCGCCCGTTCAACATCGCGACTGTGGGCGAGCTCAAAGCGCTGGCGCAGGACTTCGTGAACTTCATCCTGTCGGAAAACGGCCAGCAGGTCGTCGAGGCCAACCACTACGTGCGCGCTTCGGAAGCGCCGGCCTACTCGGGCGCCCCGACTTCCGGGTCCATCGTGGTCGCGGGCTCGTCGTCGGTCACCCCGCTCATGGAGAAGCTCAAGGAAGCGTATTTGCTGGTCAATCCGGAGGCTGTGATCGACATCCAGATGAGCGATTCGACCACCGGCATCAACGCGGCCTTGGACGGCATCGCCGACATCGGCATGGCCTCGCGCGCGCTCAAGGACAGTGAACTCGAAAAGGGCGCGGCGCCCACCGTGATCGCGATGGACGGCTTGGCCGTGATCGTGAATAAGGAAAACGCGATCGAGAACCTGAGCGCCGAGACCGTGCGGCAGATCTTCACCGGCGAAGTGACCGATTGGAACGCGATTGGATAACGACCCCGGCGGGCGACGCCCTCCCATCCCCCGCCAAGAGGGGGACGGGAGGGCCGATCTGTCCTCCATACTTCACGGATTGCGAGGGTTTCTATGCTGAAACACAAGGAAGCGCTGATGCGGTGGGTGTTCATCATCGCGGCCTGCGCGTCGATCGCGGCGGTCGCGCTGATCTGCCTGTTCCTGTTCGCGAGCGCGCTGCCCACGATCATCAAGATCGGGCCGCTTGACCTGCTGCTCGGGCAGAAGTGGAAGCCGGGCAACAACATCTATGGTATTCTGCCGATGATCCTCGGCAGCCTGTACGTCACCGCGGGCGCGATCGTGGCAGGCGTGCCGCTGGCGCTGATGACGGCGATCTTCTTAACCCACTTCTGCCCCAGGCGGCTCTACCGGATCCTCAGGCCGGCGGTCGACCTGATGGCCGGCATCCCCTCGGTGGTGTACGGCTTTTTCGGGCTGATGGTGATGGTTAAGATGGTGCGCACGCAGTTTGGCGGCAGCGGCAACGCCATGCTGACCGCGTCGCTGCTGCTGGGGCTGATGATCCTGCCCACGGTGACGGGCGTGGCGCATTCGGCGCTTATGGCCGTGCCGGCGAGCTACTACGAGGGCAGCCTGGCGCTGGGCGCGAGCCATGAGCGCAGCGTGTTCTTCGCGGTCGCGCCCGCCGCCAAGTCGGGCATCCTGGCGGGCGTGATCCTGGGCGTGGGCCGCGCGATCGGCGAGACGATGGCGGTGATTATGGTGGCCGGCAACCAGGCGCGCATGCCCGCGGGGCTGCTCAAGGGCGTGCGCACGCTGACCACCAACATCGTGCTGGAGATGGGCTACGCCGCCGACCTGCACCGCGATGCGCTGATCGCCACCGCCGCGGTGCTGTTCGTATTCATTTTAATCATCAACCTGAGCTTTTCGCTCATCAAACGGAGGACGGCCGCATGAAGAAAAAGATCGATTGGCTGTCCCCCCTGCTCCGGGCGCTGACTTGGGGCGCTGCGCTCGTCACGCTTTCCCTGGTCGTCGGGCTGGTCGGCTACGTGCTGGTCATGGGCGTGCCTCACCTGACGCCCGCGCTCTTTGCGTGGCAGTACAATTCGACCAATGTGTCGATGCTGCCCGCGATTTTCAGCACGCTGATGATGACGCTCTTATCGCTGCTGTTCGCGGTGCCGCTGGGCGTGGGCGCGGCCATTTATCTCGTTGAATACGCCCGCAAGGGCAGCCCTCTGGTGTCGCTCGTGCGCGTCACCGCCGAAACGCTGTCGGGCATCCCCTCGATCGTGTACGGTCTGTTCGGCATGATGTTCTTCGTGACGCAGCTTAAGTGGGGTTACTCGCTGCTGGCCGGCGCGGCCACGCTGTCGATCATGATCCTGCCGCTGATCATGCGCACCGCCGAGGAGGCGCTGCTGTCCGTGCCGGCCAGCTACCGCGAGGGCAGCTTCGGCCTGGGCGCGGGGCGGCTGCGCACCGTGGCGCGCGTCGCGCTGCCGGCCGCCGCGCCCGGCATCCTGGCCGGCGTCATCCTGGGCGTGGGGCGCGTGGTCGGGGAGACCGCCGCGCTGATCTACACCGCCGGCACCGTGGCGCAGATGCCGACATCGCTGCTTAAGTCGGTGCGCACGCTGTCGGTTCACATGTACGCGCTGTCGAACGAGGGGCTGTACGTCAATCAAGCCTACGCCACGGCCGCGGTGCTGATGGCACTGGTGGTGCTGATTAACACGCTGTCTATGCGCGTCGCCCGGCGCATTGCGAAAGGGTCGCTGTCATGAACAAATTTACGATCGAAGATGTGAACCTGTACTACGGCGCGTTTCAGGCGCTCAAGGGTGTGAACCTTACGATACCCGACCGGCAAATCACCGCGATGATCGGGCCGTCGGGCTGCGGCAAGTCCACGCTGCTCAAGTCGCTCAACCGCATGAACGACCTGGTCGAGGGTTGCCGCGTGGAGGGCGAGATTCTGCTGGACGGTCAGGATATTTATGGTACAATGGACGTGAACCTGTTGCGCAAGCGGGTGGGCATGGTATTCCAGAAGCCCAATCCGTTTCCCATGAGCGTGTACGATAACGTAGCCTACGGCCCGCGCACGCACGGCATCCGCTCGAAGGCGCGGCTGGACGAACTGGTCGAGCGCTCGCTGCGCGACGCGGCGATCTGGGACGAGTTGAAGGATCGGCTGAAAAAGAGCGCGCTTGGGCTGTCGGGCGGGCAGCAGCAGCGGCTGTGCATCGCGCGCGCGCTGGCGGTCGAACCCGAGGTGCTGCTGATGGACGAGCCGACGAGCGCGCTGGATCCGATCTCCACCGCCCGGATCGAGGAGTTGGCGCTGTCGCTCAAGCAACGCTACACGATCGCGATCGTGACCCACAACATGCAGCAGGCGCTGCGCATCTCCGACCGCACCGCCTTTTTCTTGCTGGGCGAGGTGATCGAAGCGGGAGCGACCGAGGCGCTGTTCTCCACGCCGAAGGATCCCCGCACCGAGGACTACATCACCGGGAGGTTTGGATGATGAGGAGCCGATTTGACGAGCAGCTGATGAAGCTGAACACCGAGCTGATCGAGTTGGGCGCGATGATCGAGTACGCGATCGACTCGGGCGCAAAGGCGCTGACCGAGCGCGACCTGGCCCTTGCGCAGCGCATCATGGAATACGACCGCGAGATCGATCAAAAGGAGCGCGATATCGAGAGCCTGTGCCTGAAGCTGCTCTTGCAGCAGCAGCCGGTGGCGCGCGATTTGCGCTTTATCTCCGCGGCGCTCAAGATGATTACCGACATGGAGCGCATCGGCGACCAGGCGGCCGACATCTCGGAACTGGTGCTGATGATGGGCGCGACGCCGCACGCAACCGAGCTTGAGCACATTCCCGCGATGGCGAGCGCCGCGATCGGCATGGTCAAGCGGGCCATCGACGCGTTCGTGGCGCGCGACTCCGGCATGGCCGGCGCGGTCATCGAGGCCGACGACGAAGTGGACGCGCTGTTTGACACCGTAAGACAGGAACTTGCGCAGCTGATCGCGCGAGACCCGTCCTGCGCGATGCAGGCGCTCGATCTGCTGATGATCGCCAAATACCTCGAGCGCATCGGCGACCACGCGGTCAACATCGCCGAATGGGTGCAGTTCGCCGTGACCGGCGTACACAAGGGGGAGGAGCGCGCGTGATCTACTACGTCGAGGACGACCGCAACATCCGCGACCTGGTCGTGTACGCGCTCACCCAGACCGGCTATCAGGCGCAGGGATTTGAAAACGGCGCGGCGCTTTCCGAAGCGCTGACGCGCGCGCTGCCCGAACTGATCCTGCTCGACATCATGCTGCCGGGCGAGGACGGGGTGTCGATCCTGCGTCGGCTCAAGGCCGACCCTCGCACGATGGCGGTGCCGGTGGTGATGCTGACCGCAAAGGGCGCGGAGGAGGACAGGGTGCAGGGGCTGGACGCGGGCGCGGACGACTACCTGGCGAAGCCCTTCAGCGTGATGGAACTGGTGGCGCGCGTCAAGGCGGTGCTGAGGCGGAGCGCCGCGCCGGGCGCGCGCGCGAAGGTCACCTGCGGCGGCATCGAACTCGACCCCGAGGGACACGCCGTGCGCGCGTACGGGCGCGCGGTGGCGCTGACGCTCAAGGAATATGAATTGCTGACCTTCCTGATGACCCACGCGGGCAAGGCCTACGACCGCGAGAAACTGCTGGCCGAGGTCTGGTCGATCGACTACTTCGGCGGCTCGCGCACGGTGGACGTGCACATCCAGACGCTGCGCGCGAAGCTCGGCGCGGCGGGCGCGCGCATCGAGACGATCCGCGGGCTCGGCTACCGCTTCCGGGGGGATGGGCCATGAAGCGGCGGATCATGCGCGGCATGTTGGCCCTTACGCTGGGCACGGCGGCGGCGCTTGTGCTGGCGGCGGCGCTCATCGCCTACGACGCGTTCTTCGACCGCTTCCACGCGCAGCTGAAGACGCAGCTGAATACGGCCGCGGCCTCCATGGAACTCGCGCAGGACCAGACGGCGCTGTTCAAGGCGCTGGCGGTGGCCAATCCATCCGTCCGCTTCACCTGGATCGCCGGGGACGGGCAGGTGCTGCTGGACAGCCGGACCGGATCCAGGGCCATGGAGAACCACCTGATGCGCCCGGAGGTTGTGCAGGCGCTGGACGGCGGCGACGGGCACAGCGAGCGCCACTCGACGACGCTCGGAGCGACCACGATCTACTATGCCCGGCGGCTTGCGGACGGCAGCGTGCTGCGGCTGGCGGGCACGCGCACCAGCGTGTTCGCGCTGGCGCTGGGGTTCGCGGGGCTGCTGCTGCTTGCGTGGCTGGTGATTGCGTCGCTGTCGGCCTGGGCGGCCGAGCGGCTGACGCGCGCCGTCGTGCGCCCGATCAACGAACTGAACCTCGACGACCCGCTCTCCAGCGACCAGCCGTACGTCGAGCTCTCGCCCCTGATCGCGCGGCTCGACCAGTCGAACCGGCGCGCGGCCGCGCAGATGCGCGAGTTGGCGGCGCGCCAGAACCAGCTCTCGGCGATCACAAGCGGCATGGAAGAGGGGCTGGTGGTGCTGGACGCGCGGCAGTATGTGCTGATGCTCAACCGGAGCGCCGCGCGGCTGTTCGGCGTCGATCCGCAGGCGCAAATCGGCAGGCACGTACTGACGCTGGGCCGCGATATGGCGCTGCTTTCCGCGGTGCGCACAGCGATGGAGGGCGCGTCGGCGACCGAGCATCTGGCGCTGAACGGCCGGCAATACCAACTGCTGGCCAGCCCGGTCATGGAGGACGGCGCACGTGCGGGCGCGCTGCTGCTGCTGCTCGACGTGACCGACAAGCAGCTGGCGGAGCAGTCGCGGCGCACGTTTTCGGCCAACGTATCGCACGAGCTCAAGACGCCGCTGACCTCGATCCTGGGCTACGCGGAACTGATGAGCGGGGGGCTGGCGGGCGAAGGCGACATGCGCGCGTTCGCCGGGCGCATTCATGAGGAGGCGGCGCAGCTGCTGACGCTGATCGATGACATCATCCACCTGTCGAGGCTGGACGAGCGGCCAGCCGCGTGCGCGGACGAGCTCGTCGAGCTGTCGGCGCTGTGCAAAGCGGCGGCCGCGCGGCTGGCCCCTGCGGCGGAGAAGGCCGGGGTGACGATCGAGGCGGGCGGCGAGGCGGCGAGCGTGCGCGGCGAGCGGACGCTGCTGGAGGAGTTGGTCTTCAACCTGGCGGACAACGCGGTCAAGTACAACGTGCCGGGCGGCTCGGTGCGGCTGAGCGTGCGGACAGGGCCGGAGGGGGTGTCGCTGACGGTCGACGACACCGGCATCGGCATCCCGGAGGACGAGCAAGGCCGGGTGTTCGAGCGGTTTTACCGGGTGGACAAGAGCCGCTCCAAGGAGGTACCCGGCACCGGCCTGGGCCTATCGATCGCCAAACACGCCGCCCAGCTGTGCGGCGGCACGATTGCGCTGCAGAGTGTTTTGGGCAAGGGAACGCAGGTGCGGGTAGAGTTTCCCGCGTGAACGCTGATGGGAGTCCGGAGGGCTTTGCCCTCCGGACTCCCATGACCGCTCACGCGGGGAACTTTTTTGCTCCCCCTATCCTCATCCCTCTTCCACGCGCTGCTGCAACGCTTCATACGCGCGGAACAAGTCCAGCCGCCCGGTCTTATCATACCCGATCTTGAGCGCGTTCAGCGCGCGGTCCTTGTCCCCCATCTGCTCGTACAGCTCGGAGACCGCCTTGTAGGGCTCCCATGCGGACTCCCTCAGCGTGATGCACTTCAAATACGCCGTCAGCGCCTTCTCGCGGTCGCCCACCAGCGCCTGCGTCTTGGCTACCTTGAGCATGAAATCGTAATTCTCCGGCTCCATCCGCAGCGCTTCATAATAGGCGTCCGCCGCGCGCCGCACACTGTTCTCGCTCAAGTACCGGTCGCCCAGCGCGGCGTACCCGGCCGCCGAACCGCCCCAGCCCATACCGGCGCGCAGCATCTGCCCGCCGGGCATCACCAACAGCCAAAACACGAAGCCCAGCACCACCAACAGGAACGCGGCGGCCACGCCCGACTTGATCCGCCGATTCCAATCGACCTCGTCGTCCAACTCGTCGTAGGGGCGCTCGCCCGGACGCTCGATGTCCTCAAAAAACAGGTCGTCCCCGCCGCGCTTCTTGCGCTTCGGAACCAATGTGCTCGGCGCCGTCCAGCCGGCCTTTTTCTTGGGCGCGATCGGAGCCTTGCGCGCCGGCGGCTCCTGCATGCGCCCATTGGACCGCGCGGCGCGGTTTACCCGGCGCTCGACGCTCGCCGTACGATCGGGGTTGAGGTCGGGCGCGCTGCGAGCGCCCCGCGACGGCTGCGCCGGGTTGTCGCCCAGCGGCTTCACCTGGCGCGACGGGTCGGGCCGCCTGAACGGCTCGTGCGCCTCCGGCACCTCCGCCTCGGGCGCAGCCGCCTCGGGCACCTCCGCCGGCGCCGCGGGCGCTTCCCAGGGTTCCGACTCCAGCACCGGTTCCTCCGGCATCAACTCCGCCTCGATGGCCTCGACGCTCACCGCCATGGGCTTTCCGCAAAACGCGCAGAACGCCGCGCCGTCGGGGTTCGCCTTGCCGCAACTCACGCAATACATGCTCCCGCCCCCCATCCGCTGTTATTCCATCCTCGCCAAGGATTCGTAATAGGGATCGCCCGTGAAATCACGGTCGCGCGCGCCGGGCTCGCCGCCCAGCGCCTCGATCGCGTTGGCAATCTCGAGGTAGTCGAGATACCCTAAGTCCTCCATTTGAATGACCCGTCCGAGCGCCTCGAGCGCGCGCGCGTCGCCCAGCCGCGAAAGCAGCGACGCGAACAGCGCGCGCCGGTCGTGCCGGCGCAAAAACTCGCGCATTGTATAAGTATAGATGCGCTCATCGCCGGGAAAGTTGCACAGAAGGTCGAGATAGATCGCCAACGCGTGCTCATTTGCGCAATCCAGTCGCTCGAGCATGCCCGGCACGGCGGCCGCGCCCAGGTTTTGCAGCAGCTCCGACGCCACCTCGGCCAGCGCATCGTCCGCTTCCGCCCGATCGATCAGCCGAAAGCAGTCGTCCATGGGTTCCGCGGTATCGAGTTCGATCAGCAGATTCAGCGCCGTCTGGCGCACGGCCTCGCCCGCCTGTTCGTCGCGCACGAGCGCGAGCAGCGGCTTCACCGACGGCTCACCCAGCTGCACGATCCGGGACAGCATGAGCTCCGGCACGCTCACGCCCGCCGCCTCGTAGTCCGCAAGCGCGCGCACGAGCTCGTCCGCATCCTCAAACGCCGCGAAGTAATCGGCGGGCGTGCGCCCGTCCAGCCAATCGGCGCGCCGGTTGATGAAGCGCAGGTAGATTTCGCCCGCCTGCTCCTCCATGGCCTCGGCGTTCCGGAACCGGCCCGCGTTCTCGCGCATCCAGTCCGTAAGATACCGGTGGAACGGCGCGTCAAAGTCGATGATCCGCATGGGCATCCTCCTTTTCCGCAAGTCCCAACAGCCGCGCGCAGCGCTCGGCCCGCCGGGCGGGACAATCGAGCAGCGCCGCAGCCGCGGCCGGGTGCATTTCCCGTCCGGTCTCCCCCATCGCGCTCGCCAGCAGCGCCGCGGCCCAGCCCTCCGCGTCGCGCGGGCGCAGCGGGCGCCGCAGCTGCTCGAACCGCTCGAGCGCCAGCCGCACCACCACCGTGGACAGCTCGCCGGTCAGCGGCTTCGCCCGGCCAATCGCCAGCTTCATCGCCTTGCGCAGCACGATCGGCACGCGCATCCCCGAACCGCCCGAGATGGTCATCACCACCTCGCCGCCGCGCTCGGGCCAAGAGATCGTGGCGTTGGGCACGCCCGCGCCCGGATCGAGCATGCCCTCGAACAGCAGGGCGCGCGCGTCGCTCGCGTCGATGCGGCTGAGCAGCGCCTGCGCCAGCAGCGCGCCCTGGCGCTCGCCCGAGCGCACCGCCCAAGTGAGCAGGCCCCGGAAGGCGCGCACCTGCCAGTCCTCGCGCAATTGCTCGTCGCTCATGACCTGCGCCTGCTTGAGCGCGTGGAGCCGCCGCGCGCGCTCCTCGTCGGGCAGCGCGTAGCCATAGCCCATCTCGGGGCTCAGTTGTCCGGACTCGGCCTTGCGCAGGTAGTGGCGCGCGACCGGGTCGCTCGGGTCGATCAGCAGCATGCGCGTCCAGAAGCTGACCGCCTGTAAAATCTCGCGCCCCTCGCGCACCCGGTTGACCGCGCACAGGTGCAAAAGCGACCGGTCGTAGGGCGCGGCGCGGAGCGCCTTGGGCAGCAGCGGCCGCACCTTATCGTCGTCGCCCAGCGCGCAGGCCGCTTCGAGCAACAGCCGCCGCTCGTCCGCGTCAGCCGGGTCGATCTTCATGCGCGCAAACGCCTGCCGCGCCGCCGCCCGGTCGCCCGCCGCAAGGTACACCTCGACCGCCGTGAACAGCGTGCGGATGCGCGCACGGCCCGAGGAAAGCGCCCGCTCGATCGCGTCGCGCGCCTCGGCCGAGCGGCCTTGCCCCATCAGCGCTCGCGCCAGCAGCACGCCCGCGTCCTGCCGCCGCGCGTTTGCCTTGAGCGCCCGGCGGCTGAGCAATTCCGCCGCGCCCAAGTCGCCGCGCTTCAGCCGCTCGTTGGCCTCGGTCAGCAGCCTCGTCGCGCGCACGACGCGCCGGTTTTTCGATTCGCCCAGCGCCCGCAGCAGCGTCAGGTTCTTGAACATGGTGCGCACTTCCTCGCGCTCCATGGCCTTGGGGTCGCGCGCCAGGAACTGCACCATCGCGCGGTAAGCCTTCTCGGGCTCGCTCATCCCGAAATAGTTGCAGCATAGCCCGAAATAGCAGTCGTCCGGCGCGGACTTCTCGGGCAGCATCGCGGCCAGCACCCGGTTGGACTCCGTGTAGCAGCCCATCTCGCACAGCGTCTCGGCCATATCCATCCGGTGCTTCAGGTTGTGCGGCTCCCGCTCCGCCGCGCGCCGGAACAGCGACAGCGCGTCCAGCAGCCGCCCCTCGCGCCGGCCCAGCGCCGCGCGCGCGGTCAGGTATTCAACGCTTCGCTCAAAGGGCACAACTTTGCTCAAAACAACATCCTCCCGGATCGCAGGTTATGGGCGTGTCGCCTGCGCGAGCAGTTCGCGCAGCTCTCCGTCGTCAAACTTCTGACGCCGATTGCAGAAGTGGCAGTCCACTTCGCACCCCCTACGCTCCTCGATCATCTGCGTGAGTTCTTCGCGTCCGAGCGAGATCAGCGCCCGCGCGGCGCGCTCGCGGCTGCAGTCGCAGTGGTAGCGCGGACGGCTTTCGCCGAGCGCCTGCGGCTGAAGGTGGCTGAGCAGTTGCTGCGCCGCCCCATGCAAATCGTATTCCCGCATGGTGGCCGAAATGTTGGTGAACATCTTAGCGCTCAGCTCGACCGATTGAATGGCCGCCTCGCTCGCGCCCGGCATCAGCTGCACGATCAGCCCGCCCGCCGCCACCACCGTATCCTTTACGAGCACGCCCAACGATACCAGCGACGGCACCTGCTCGGACGCGGTGAAGTACATGGCGAAGTCCTCGCCCAGCTCGCCCGAGACCAGGTTCACCCGGCCCGTATAGGGCTCTTTGAGCCCCAGGTCCTTGATGACCGACAGCGTGCCTGCGCGCCCGACCGCGTCGCCGACCGGCAGCTTGTCGCCGGCGCGGGGCAGGTCCGCGTCGGGGTTTTGGACGTAGCCCTTGACGCCTCCGTCCGCGCGGCCCACGGCGATCAGCGTGCCCAGCGGCCCGTTTCCCTTGACCATGCAGGTGACCGAATGGCCCTCGCCCTTGAGCTCCGAGCCCAGCAGCGCGGTCGCGGTCAGCAGCCGCCCGAGCGCCGCGGTCGCCACGCGGCTGGTGTTGTGAATCCGCCGCGCGGCCTCGCACAGCGCGGTCGACTTTATGAGCAACGCGCGCGCCTGCCCGTCCAGCAGGCTCACGCGCATGAGGGCGTCGTTATTCAGCGTGTGATCCATCGCAAGTTGATCTCCTTTTGTTGCGCGGCTTACGGGTGGCTCATCCCCATTCCCCCCCTGGGCGGTGTGCCTACAGGCCCGCCGCCCCGCCCCTGTGGGGACACCCCTCCGAAGAGGGCAATGGAGATGGCCGCCCCTACGGTTTATGCGCGACCAGATGCCAGCGCCCGTCGGCCTCGGTCGCGGGTTCATATGTCTGCTCGCCGTAGGCGCGGATGTCTTCAAAACCTGCGGCCTCGAGCGCCGCGATCAACTCGGGCAGGGTGTGCGCCCGCTGCGTTTGCCGCTCGTCAAAGCGGCGGTACAGCCCGCCGCCCTGGCGCGCAAAGAAGGTCAGCGCCATGCGCACGAGCGGGCCATCGGCCTCGCTCACCCAGAAGTAGCTGATGTCCTCGCGATCCTCGTAACAAGGCGCACGGGTCAGCCGGTTGAGCTTGCCCGGCGTCGATACGTCGAACGCCAGCGCGCCATGCGGCTTCAGCGCGCGGTACGCGCCGTCAAAGAACGCGCGCACCCGCGCGCCGGTAAGCAGGTAGTTCACGCCGTCGCAGGGCGCGAGCACCGCGTCGACGCCCCGGTGCAGTTGAAGCGCGCACATGTCCTGACGGATAAACGCGATTTGCGCGCCCCTCAGCCGGGCCTTGTCCGCCGCCACGCGCAGCATACCCTCGGACAGGTCGGCGCCGATCATGGCAAGGCCCAGCGCATGGAACTCCACGGTCATGGAGCCGGTGCCGCAGCCGCATTCGCAAGCTGCGTCGCCCGCCTTCAGCCCGGCGATCCGCCGGTAGTACGACGCCCAGCCGGGGTAGTCCACATCGTCCATCAGCCGGTCGTATACAGAAGCAAACTCCGCCGGATACATCCTATCCCCTTCTGCCGGAAACCCTCGCCCCGATCATGCCGGTCTCCCGCGCGGTCAGCCCGCTCCAGCCGACCTCCACCAGCTTCTCGAGCAGCCCCAGCTCCTCGGCCGCCTCGTATTTCAGCACTTCCACCCGGCTCATCGGCACCCAATTCAGCGCCACTTTTTTCATCCCCTTGCGCACAGAATACGTGTAGTATGCGCGGGGGCGGGTGGATTAAACCAATGTGTCCGGGCCGTCCTCGCCCTCGGGCTCGTCGTCCCAATCATCCTCGGTACGGCCCCGCAGCCCCATGCCCACCTGCGCGCCCTCGATGCGGGGGTTCAGGAATTTGTCGAAGCAGCTGTTGGCATAGGACGCATAGACGAAGCCGGTCAGGGCGAAGCCGATGGCCAGGTAAAAGACGACCATCGCGATCCCGCCGTAGGGCACGAACAGCGCGATCATCGCGGGAATCCCCACCGAGCCCGCCAGGAACAAGACCGACCAGGGCAGGCGCGCGACGGCCATGATCGCGGCGTTGCGCACGAGGTCTTTGAACTTGAGGTCGTAGGTGACCATCATCGGGAACAGCAGCATGTTCATCATCCACCACACGGCCGTGATGGTCATCGCCAGCATCTGCGGCAGCAGCCACAGCGCAGACTCCTTCGCCAATTGGCCGTAGAAGAAGAAGCACATCGCGGCGATGAACAGCGAGAAGCCGTTGACCAGCCCGACCAGCAATCCCTGCTTCCAATTGCCCACGATGGCGTCCTTGTAGTCGCTCATCAGGAACACGTGCTGGTCGCGCGCCCAGTTGCGCAGGATGCGCATCTCGCCGACCGCGCCCACGCCCGCGAGGCCGAGGCAGGGGATCATGCCCGGCAGGTAGAAGGACAGCAATAGCCCCTGCGGGTTCTGCATGTCGCCCGCCTGCAGCACCGCAAAGTTGATGCCCGACCAGATCAGGGCCGGCAGGCAAAACAGCAGGTAGATCAGGTTGACGGTAAACAGCCGGGCGAAGTGGATGCGCAGCATTTCGAAGAATAGCTGCACCCGGTTGTCCGGCAGCTGGTCGGGCGTATAGTCGGCCTGTCCGGCCTTGCCGTAGTAGAACCGCTGGAAAAAATTGAACCCCGCCATGCGACTCCCTCCCGAGGGCAATTTGCCATTCTATATCATACCACAGAATCCCGCGCGTGAAAAGCCGCCTTTCGGCACGAATCGCCGAATTTCGGATGGAAAGGGGAAAATGATGATGAG
>NZ_JBISDI010000018.1:0-72244 GCF_051162045.1 Anaerozeibacter quisquiliarum | reverse complement strand
GCGTCCGTCTTCTCGGCGAACGCCTATGCTCAATAGAAAAACTGCGAACCGCTTACGCGGACATGGTTGGGATCGGTATCACCGTTCAGACAGCGACTCGATCAATGCCTGCGCGGCGGTCAGGAGATGCTCGGCGTGGGCGCGGCCGCTGGCGGGGTCGCCGGCGCCGCCCACCAGCCGGCTGAGTTCCTCTATGCGGCCCGCGCGGTCGAGCAGCTCGACCGACGAGGTCGTACGCTCGTCATCGGTGACCTTGAGCGCCAGGTATTGCCGGTCGGCCAGCGCCGCGATTTGAGGCAGGTGCGTCACGCAGATCACCTGGCGCTTGCGCGCGATCGCGGCCATCTTCTCGCCCACCACCTGCGCCATGCGCCCGCTGACGCCGGTGTCGATTTCGTCGAATACCATCGCGTCCACTCCGGCGCTGTCGGCGGCGGCGGCCTTCATCGCCAACATGATCCGCGACAGCTCGCCCCCCGAGGCCACCGACGACAGCGGCTTCACCGGCTCGCCCGGGTTGGCCGACAGCATGAACTGCACCTGGTCGCGCCCGTCGGCTGAACAGAGAGCGCGCGGCGCAATCTGCACCTCGAAGCGCGCGCGCTCCATACCGAGGTCGGTGAGCTCCGCCATCACCCGTTCGGTGAACGCCCGGGCCAATCGCCTGCGGCTGTCGCTCAACTGCGCGCAGGCCTCGGTGAGCGCCCGCTCCCTCGCAGAGAGCGCCTTTTCGATCTCCCGGAGCCGCTCGTCGCCGCCGTCGAGCTCATGAAGCTTAAGCGCGGCGTCCTCGCGGAACGCCAGCACGTCGTCCAATTCCGGCCCGTACTTGCGCGCGATGCGCTTGAGTTCGCTCAGACGCGCGCCCACGCGGTCGGCCTCGGCGGGGTCGAACTCCAGGCCGTCGTTCAGATCCTGCAGCTCGTAGCCCACGTCCTCGGCTGCGTAATACAGATCGAACAGGCGCGCCTTGAGCCTTTCAAAACGCTCGTCCAGGTGCGCGATCGGTTCCATCGCCTCCGCCGCTCGCTTGAGCGCCTCCTGCGCGCTCGCGCTCCGGCCGCCCTTGTAGGTCAGCTCGTAGGCGCGCTGCACGCCCTGCGCCACCTGTTCGGCGTTCTTCATGAGCTCGCTCTTTTGCTTGAGTTTTTCCTCCTCGCCCCGCTTGGGCTTGACTGCGTCGATTTCACCCAATTGAAACGCCAGCATGTCTCGCCGACGCTCGCGCTCGCTCGCGTCGATCGACAGCGCCTCGGCCTCGCGCCTGAGCGCGGCGAAATCCGCGTAGCGCGCGCGCACCTGCGCGATCAGCGCGGCATGTTCGGCGTCCCCGTATCCGTCGAGGTAGTTCAGGTGCCGCGCGGGATCGGCCAGTTGCTGATGCTCGTGCTGACCGTGCATGTCGACGAGCAGGCCGGTCAGTTGCTTGAACTGATTAAGCGGCACCACGCTTCCACAGGCACGGCACACGCTGCGCCCGTTCGCCGTCAGCTCGCGCGTAAGCGGCAGCAGCCCGTCCTCGGCCTCCAGCCCCATCTCGCCCAGCAGCTTAAGCGCCTCGCGGTTGTCCGCCACGTCGAACAGCACCTCGACGCGCGCCTTGTCGGCCCCGGTGCGGATCAGCTCGCGGTCCGCGCGCCCGCCCAGCGCCAGCGATAACGCGTCCACCACGATCGACTTGCCCGCGCCGGTCTCGCCGGTGAGCACATTGAGCCCCGCCCCCAGCCCAAGCCGCAGCCGCTCGATCAGCGCGATGTCTGCAATCGCAATCTCCAAGAGCACCTTTGTTTCCCCTCAATCCTCATCGCATCATTTGCTTAAATCTCGCCGCCAGCAATCCAACGTCGCACCCCTCGCGCGCGATGATAAAAATCGTGTTGTCGCCGGCCAGCGTGCCCAGTACCTCGCTCCACTTGAGCGAATCGACGGCCTCGGCCGCCGCGTTGGCGCTCCCCGACAGCGTTTTGATTACGATCATATGGCCGCTGGACGCCACCGACAGCACCGATTCCGAGAAGATGCGGATAAACCGGTCGCCCGCGCCCTGCTCGGCGCGTTCGGCGGTGGCGTACTTGTAGCCGCCGCTCGGCGAGAGCGCCTTGAGGAGCCTGAGTTCCTTGATGTCCCGCGAGACCGTGGCCTGCGTCACCCGCACACCGTGGCGCTTTAGCTGTTCGGCCAGTTCCTCCTGCGTCTCGACATCCCGGCTGTCGATGATCTCCAGTATCAAGGCGTGTCGCGCCGACTTCATACCGCGCCCTCCTATCAAACCAGGGGGTCGCGCCCCCGTCATGAATGTACCCAGCCGATCAGCTTTTCCCTCATCAAATCAAAAAAATTGCGCGCTTCGAGCCGCAGGAACGCAACGCTGTCCCGCGCCTTGCGGATCGTGACCACCGGGTCATTCGCCGGAAGCGTCAGCGGCTTGCAGCCGTCGGCCACCACGCGCGCGTTTTCAGCCTCGTCCAGCACGCGCACCGTGACCGTTTCGCCCGCCGACACCACCATCGGCCGGACGTGCAGCGTGTGCGCGCAGATCGGCGTCAGCAGGATGCAGTCGAGCCCCGGCGCGACCAGCGGCCCGCCCGCCGACAGCGAATAGGCGGTCGAGCCGGTGGCGCTGGCCACGACCAGTCCGTCGCCCGCGATCCGGTCCACCATCTGTCCGCCCGCCGAGAATTCGATCGGCAGCACCCCGGCCGCGCGTTCCGCGCGGTTAAACGCCACGTCGTTGAGCGCCAGCGCGCGCTGGCCGTTGGAAGTCGTGGCCTCGAGCAGCATGCGCCGGTCGAGGAAGCCCTCGCCGCGAAGCGCGCGCAGAACCCCCTGCTCCATCTCGCTCGGCGGCATCTCGGTCAGGTAGCCCACCCGGCCCATATTGATGCCCATCAGCGGGATGTCGTACGCAAGCGCCGTGTCCACCGCGGTCAGCAGCGTGCCATCGCCGCCCAGCACGCACAAAAACGCGCAGCCCTCGAAGCTGCCCGCCAGATGCCCCATGCCAAGCGCCGCCGCCAAGCGGTCGGCCACGACCGCGCGCGCCCCCGCACCCTCGAGTATTGAAATCAGGCGGCGCGCCACTTGCAGCGTGCCCTCCTTGGAGTCGTTGTGCCAGATGCCTACGCGCTGTGCCAACGCCTTCACCATACCTTATATGTATTATATATCATAGATGCATATTTATTCAAGCGGTAACCGCGCTCGCTCACGGCTTTTTTTGCGGGTGCATCGTCCACGCGCGCTCGACCGCGCCGGGCACGTCGGGCCGCTCAAGTCCGCGCGCGGGCACGAGGTCGAGCAGGAACTCGATGTTGCCCTCGGCTCCGGTGACCGGGGAGCAGTCGAGCCCCGCGGCCTGCCAGCCGAGAGTCGCCGCGAAGTCGATGATGCTTTCGAGCACCTTTGCGTGTACCGCGGGGTCGCGCACCACGCCGCCCGCGCTCACGTCCTCGCGCGCGGCCTCGAACTGGGGCTTGACCAGCGCGACGAAGCGGCGATCTTCTCCCGGAGCGCGACCGTTGCCAACGAGGACATGGAGCGCCGGCGGCAGCACCGCCTTGAGCGATATGAACGACACGTCGGTCGCGCCCAGCGACGGCCGGATGTCAAACATCTCGGGTGTGAGCGCGCGGGCGTTGGTCTTTTCCATCACCACCACGCGCGGATCGCGCCGGAGCGACCAGTCGAGCAGCCCGAACCCCACGTCCACCGCGTACACCATGCGCGCGCCGGCTTTAAGCAGCGCGTCGGTGAACCCGCCGGTGGAAGCACCCACGTCCAGGCATACCTTATCGCGCACGTCGATGCCGAACACCTCGAGCGCCCGCTCGAGCTTGAGCCCGCCCCGGCTGACGAACTTGGCCTTCGCGTCCCGAACGTCGAGCTGAAGAGCGGGCTTCAACCGGTCGGACGCCTTTTCCACCTTGCCGCCGCCCTGATACACCTTGCCCTCGAGCACCAGCAGCCGCGCATGCGCGATCGAGTCGGCCAGAGCGCGCTCGACGAGCGCCTCGTCCACGCGCTTAATCGCCATCGCCCAAATCCTTCTGCAGCCGCGAGCGGATCGCCTCGGCGATTTGGGGCATCGTCAGGCCGCAATCGCCGAGCTGCTCGGCCACCGTGCCCTGCTCGACGAAGCGGTCGGGCAGCCCCAGCGCCATCACGCGCGCCGGAGCGTTCCAGTCGGCCAATTGCCGCAAAACCGCCGCGCCCAACCCGCCCGCGAGCACGCCTTCCTCGAGCGTCACCAGCAGCAAAGCTTCCGTAGACAGCCGTTTCAGCATCGCCGTATCGAGGGGCTTGATGAACCGCGCGTCCACCACGCCCACGCCGAGCCCCTTGCCGTGCAGCTCGATCGACACCGCCAAGGCGGTCTCCACCATGCGCCCGACCGCCAGGATCACGGCGTCGCGCCCGGCGGCCAGCGTCTCCCACTCGCCGAGCGCCAGCGCCGTCCGCTCCTGCATGCCCGGCCCCATGTCGCAGGCGTCGCGCGGGTAGCGGATGGCGAGCGGGCCGTCAAGCGTCAGGCTCAGCCGCATCAGCCGCCGAAGGTCGCGCGCGTCGCGCGGCGCGGCCACCGCCATGCCCGGCATTGCGCAGAGGTAACACAGGTCGAACGCGCCCTGATGGGTCGCGCCGTCCGAGCCCACCAGCCCGGCGCGGTCGATCAGCAGCGTCACCGGCAGCCTTTGCAGGCATACGTCGCTAATCAGCTGGTCGTAGGCGCGTTGCAGGAAGGTGGAGTAAATCGCCACGAACGGGCGCATGCCCGCGAGCGCCAGCCCCGCGGCCATCGACACGGCGTGTGCCTCGGCGATGCCCACGTCGAACGTGCGCTCGGGAAAGCGCTGCTGAAACGCCGTGAGCCCGGTGCCCGAGGGCATGGCGGCCGTCACCGCACACACGCGCGCGTCCAGCTCGGCGATTGCGCCGAGCTCCGACGCCATCACCGCGCCGTAGGCCGCCGCGCCCTCGCTTGCCGGGCGGCCGGTGTCCACGAAGAAGGGCGCGATGCCGTGGAAATCGTCGGGGCGCTGCTCGGCGTAGGCGTAGCCCAGCCCCTTCTTGGTGACCACGTGCACCAGCACCGGGCGCTGCGCCTTGACCGCTCGCCTGAGCACGCGGATCAGCCGCTCGGTGTCGTGGCCGTCGATCGGGCCCTGGTATTCAAAGCCCAGCGCCTCGAAGAACTGGCCGTCGATCAGCAGCGACCGGAGCGCGTCGCGCAGGCGCGTGAGTACCCGCAACACCGGCGTGCCCAGGTGCGGCATGCGCGAAAGCCCCTCCCGCAGCGCGCGCTTGACGCTGCGGTAGGGCCCCGACTGCCTAAGACCCGTCAGGTAGCCCGACAGCGCGCCCGTGTTCTTCGAGATCGACATCTCGTTGTCATTGAGCACCACGATGAGCGGCGTCTTCGACTGGCCGGCGTCGTTGAGCGCCTCGTAGCACATGCCGCCGGTCAGCGCGCCGTCGCCCACCACCACGGCCACCGCGTGCCTTGCGCCCATCAGATCGCGCGCGCGCGCCAGCCCCAACGCGGTCGAGATGCCGCTCGAGGCGTGGCCGGTGGCGCACACGTCGTAGGGGCTCTCGTCGGGGCGCAGAAACCCGGTAATCCCGCCGTGCTGCCTAAGCGTAAAAAAGCGGTCGCAGCGCCCGGTCAGCAGCTTGTGCGCGTAGGTCTGATGGCCCACGTCGAATACCAGCTTGTCCTCGGGTGCGTTGAGCGCCGTATGCAGCGCGATCGTCAGTTCCACCATGCCGAGGTTCGAGGCCAGGTGGCCCCCGTTGTTCGATACCGTCTCGATGATGACCCCGCGCAACTCCTGCGCAAGCGCTATGCGCTGCTTGGGCGTAAGCCCCTTGATGTCCTCGGGGGTGCGAATGTTCGTAAGCATTTCTTTCCCTTTTACATGATCAGCACGGCCAGCAGCACGCCCAGCAGCGCGCCCATCAGCACCTCGAACGGCGTATGCCCCAGCAGTTCCTTGAGCGCTTCATTGCTGAAATTCAGGCCGCCCGCGACCATATCCTGTACAATTTTGTTGAGCACCACGGCCTGCTTGCCCGCGGCGCGCCGCACGCCGGCCGCATCGGTCATGACCACCGAGGCCGTCACGAACGCCATGGTGAACTCGATCGAATAAAACCCGCGCGCGATGCCGACCGCCGTCGCCACGCCGCATACCACAGCTGAATGGGAGCTGGGCATGCCGCCGAGGCCGAAAAACCGGCCGAAATCCCACCGCCGCTCGATGATGTAGGTGAAGACCACCTTGAGCGCCTGCGCCACAAACCAGCCGACCACCGCCACCCACAGCACGCGGTTGGCGAGCAATTCGTTCAGTACGCGCATATGTACCCCCTAGGTTTCTCTGCCACGCATGCTTTGGACCAGGTCGCGGAAAAAGTCGGCGCGCGCGCCGAGCGGCCCAAGCGCCAAGAGCGCTTCCGCCATCAGCGCGTCCACCCGCGCCCGCGCGCCGCGGCGCCCGTACAGCGCAACCGCGGTCAGCTTGTCTGCGTCTTTTTGTACGCGCTTGCCGAGCGAAGCCTCGTCGCCCTCGGCGTCGAGCAGGTCGTCGGCCGTCTGGAACATCAACCCGAACGCGCGCGCGTAATCGGTCAGCGCGTTGAGCGTCCTGTCGTCCGCGCCCGCAATGTGTCCGCCGGCGCGCAGCGCGCCGATGAACAGGCAGGCGGTCTTGTGCTCATGAATGTATTCGAGCGCCGCCTCGCTCCGCTCTACCGGCCCGCGCTCGCACGCGAGGTCGATCGACTGTCCGCCCACCATGCCGCGCGCGCCCGCGGCCAGCGCGATCTCGCGCATCGCGCGCGCGTGCCTCGGCAGCGTATCCGGGCATTGAAGCGCGTTTTCCAGCATCCAATGGAACGCCTCGGTCAGCAGCGCGTCGCCGGCCAGGATCGCCTGGCCCTCGCCGAAGACCATGTGGCTGGTCGGTCTGCCGCGCCTGAGGTCGTCGTCGTCCATGCCGGGCAGGTCGTCATGGATCAGCGAGTAGGTGTGGATCATCTCGAGCGCGCCGGCCGCGGCAATCGCCGCCGCGCGGTCGCCGCGCAGCATATCGACCGCCGCCAGCAGCATCGCCGGGCGCAGCCGCTTGCCGCCCGCCAGCAGGCTGTAGCGCATGGCCTCGTTGAGCGGCGGCGGAACATGGCCGGCCTCGAGGCCGGCCCGATCGGCGGCGAAGCGCTCATCCAGCGCCGCCTCGACCAGACGCGCGTACTCGGATACGGACAGCATCACGCTTCCTCCGCCGCGAGCGGCGCCTCGCCCGACGCGGTCAGCTCGGCCATGCGCGCTTCGCCCGCATCCAGCTGTTCGGTCAGTTGCTTGAGCAACGTTTGCGCCTGCTCGTAGGCGTCAAACGACGCCTCGAGCGGCATGTCTCCGGTCTCCATGCGCCGAACCAAGGCGTCCAGCGCCTCCATGCCCTCTTCAAACGACAGCTTCTTCTTCGCCGCCATGGGATTCCTCCAATTCCACCGCGTCGACCGCCGCCTTCGCGCGGCCGTCGCGTAGCTTCAGTGTGATGTGCTGCCCGACGGTCAGCCGCGCGGCGCTGGTCACCGGAGCGCCTTCATCCAGCACCAGCGCGTAGCCGCGCTCGAGCACCGCCAAGGGGCCGAGCGCCCCGAGCGCGCGCGACAGTTGATCGATCCGCGCGCGCGCCGCGGCCGTCCGGGCGCGCAGCGCGGCCTTGATCCGCGCCTCGCAGAGCTTCAATGCCGCGCGCCGGCCCTCGATCATCGCGCGGCGCGGGTTCGTCAGCGCCTGCGACGCCGCGAGCCGCGAAAGCTTCGCCCTGACTAGCGCAAGCCGCGCGCGTTGGGCGCGGAGCATCCGCTGCCCCAATTTCTTAAGCTCGCCCTCGAGCGCCGCCTTCTCGGGCACCGCCAGCTCCGCCGCCATCGACGGGGTGGCCGCGCGCACGTCGGCTGCGAAGTCGGCGATCGTGAAGTCGGTCTCGTGCCCGACGCAGGACACCACCGGTATCTTCGAACGCGCGATCGCGCGCGCCACGATCTCTTCGTTGAACGCCCACAAATCAAGGATCGAGCCGCCGCCCCGCCCGCACAGGATCACGTCCACGCCCCCGTGCGCGTTCAGCCGGTCGAGCGATCGCGCGATCTCGCCCGCCGCGCCTTCGCCCTGCACCTGCGCGGCGCACAGCAAGATGCCCATGCCGGGGTGGCGGCGGTGGATCACCCGCAGCATGTCCCGAAGCGCCGCGCCCGAGCGCGAGGTCACGATGCCGACGCGCCGGGGCAGCAGCGGAAGCGGACGCTTGCGCGCCGGGTCGAACAGCCCCTCGGCCAGCAGCTTCGCCTTGAGCGCCTCGAATCTCAAGTGCAGCGCGCCCGTGCCCTCCTGCTCGATCGCCTCGCAGTAGATTTGAAAGCTGCCGCTGGCCGCGTACAGCGAGGCCGAACCGAACACCACGCAGCGCAGTCCGTCGCGCGGCTCAAACGAGAGCGACAGCGCGTGCTGGCGGAACATCACGCAGCTGACGCGCGCCTGCTCGTCCTTGATCGAGAAATACAGATGTCCGCTCACGTGGCGCTTGAAGCCCGATATCTCGCCGCGCACGCGCAGAGCGCTGAGCATCGGGTCGCCCGCGAGCTGCTTGCGCACGTACTCGTTGAGCTGACTGACCGACAGCACGGCGTCGGTCATCGCTCGGCCGCTTCCACGGTGTTGCGGATCAGCATGGCGATCGTCATCGGGCCCACGCCGCCCGGCACCGGCGTGATCCAGCCGGCCACTTCCCTGACCGATTCGAAATCGACGTCGCCGGCCAACTCGCCGCCGGGCAGCCGGTTCATGCCCACGTCGACCACCGCCGCGCCCGGCTTGACCATGTCTCGGGTGATGAAACCCGCCCGGCCGATCGCCGCCACCAGCACGTCGGCCTCGCGCGTGATCGACTTGAGATCCACCGTGCGGGAGTGGCAGACGGTCACGGTGGCGTTTTCGCGCAGCAGCAGCAGCGCCGTCGGCTTGCCCACGATGTTGCTGCGCCCGACCACCACCGCGCGCGCGCCGGCAAGTTTCACGCCCGCGTCCTTTAAAAGCTCAATCACGCCGCTCGGCGTGCAGGCCAGCGTGCCCGGCGCGCCGGTCAGCAGCGCGCCCGCGTTCTCAAGGTGGAAGCCATCCACATCCTTGCCGGCCGCGACGCGCTTAAGCACCGCTTCTTCGTCGATGTGCCCCGGCAGCGGCAACTGCACCAGCAGCCCGTGCATGGCGTCGTCGCGGTTGAGCTTTTCGACCTCTTCAATCAACGCTTCCTGCGATATGTCGTCCGGCAGCCGGATCACCCGCGACGCGACGCCGATCCTCTCGCAAGCCCTGGCCTTGTTGCGCACGTAGATCGCCGACGCCGGGTCGTCGCCCGCCAGGATGACGGCCAGGCCGGGTGTGATGCCCCGCGCTTTGAGCGCCTCAACGCGCGCGGAGAGCGCCCCGTAGATACGGCCCGCCAGGGCCTTGCCGTCCATCAAAATCGCGCTCATGCGCCCGCCCCCCGTTCCTTCGTCCATTGTTCCGCTCCGATCAGCGCCACGCCCGCGGCGTTGTCGCCCGACCAGCGCGGCTCAGCCCAGCAAATACGCACCGGCGCGCCCAACCGCATAAGCCGTTCGGGCAGCAGCGAGCGCAGCAGCGCCGACGCCGCCACGCCCCCGGCGATCAGCACGCGATTAAGGCCGGTGCCCGCCGCCGCTTCCGCGATCAGCTTGGCCAGTGTGCGCGCCAGCAGCGAGTAGATCTCGGCCGCCACCTGCGCAGGCGGCTCGCCCGCCTCGATCATGCGCAGCGCCTGCGCCTCCGCCCCCGACAGGCTGAGCGACAGGGCCCGGTTGGCGGTGGGCATCACATGCCGGGGCGCCGTCCCCCGTGCCAACGCCTCGAGCGCCGGGCCCGCGGGAAAGGGCAGACCCATCGCAACCCCCACCCGGTCGACCAACTGTCCGGCGTGCAAGTCGCTCGTCCCGCCCAGCAGCGTCACGTTAAGCCCCTCGTCCACCCGCAGGATCTCGGTGGTGCCGCCCGACAGGTGCACCGCCAGGAATGCGCCCGGCGGCAAATCCGACCCGATCAGCGCCGCGCGCAGATGGCCCTGCTGGTGGCTGGTCTCATAAAGCGGACAGCCGCAGGTGGCCGCGATCATGCGCGCCGCCATCTCGCCCGCGGTAAACACCGGCATGTACGAGCCGCAGACCGGCCGGGGCCGGGTGGAGACGCATACGGCGGATGGACTGGCGCCCGGCGCGTCCCGCATCAGCGCCTCGCACAGCGTGCCTAGGTGCTGGACATGCTGAAACAGCGCTTCCGACTGCCGCAGCCCCCGGCTGCCGCCGGGTACCTCGATCAACCTGCGCTGTTCGGCCACCACCGCGCCATCGCTGACCAGCGCCAACGACGTGCGGTAGCAGCTGGTGTCGATGCCGAGAACCAGCGGTCCGGCGATCACGGGAGCTGCAAAATCCTGAGGATCTTTTTCCGCCCGGCTGCGTCGCCCGTCGCTTGACGTAGCGCCGCTAGGTCTGCGCTCCGGCTCCGTGCCGGACGAAAAAATCTCTCGCAATCTTCCTCACCCCCGTGATCGCCGGACCGCTCATTTCTGCGCGGCGCGCATCATGCTGCCCAGCACGCCGTTGATGAAGGAGCCCGCCTTGTCGGTGGAGTAAATGCGCGACAGCTCGACCGCCTCGTTGACCGCCACGCCCGCGGGCACCTCGCCGAGCGCGAGCTCGTGCGCGCCCAGCCGCAGAATCGCGAGGTCCACCTTGGTCAGCCGGGCGATCGTCCAGCCCTGCGCGAAGCGCTCGATCCCCCGGTCGAGCTCGTCCGCGCGTTCGATCACGCCGTCCACCATGCGGCGCATGTAGTCGTATTCTTCCTCGCCCGGTTTGATTTCGAGAATGCCCGCCAGGGTATCCTCGCCGCCGTCGCCGCCCATCTCCCATTCGTAGATCAGCTTCATCGCCGCGGCGCGCGCTTCGGTTCTGTTCATGCCTGCCCCCTGATTATCCTAAGAATAACGAAAAACTCGGCCATAGCGCCACAGGCCGATTCCCATTCCCCTTCAGAAAAGGGAATGGGAATCGGCTCCCCCGCCGCTATAGCCGCAAGAAATCACCAGACGTCCTTTTCGGGATGGTCCTCACGCTCGTCCCCGTCGCCTTCGTCCGGCTCGGGCTCGAACGCGTTCTCTTGTTCGACCTCCGGTTCGGGCGCGCCGCCGGGTACGACCGCAGGTTCCGGCTCGACCTCGGGTTCAAGTTCCGCCTCGGGCTCGGCCTCGGACTCAAGCTCCGGTTCCGGCTCAGGCGGCCTGTACTCGGGCTTGATCGTGCCCTGCGACAGCTGAAGCGGCGGGGCCGGCGTGACTTCGATGATCTTCGTCACCATCACCCGCACCTCGCGCACCGCGATTCCCGAGAACTCCTCGATGAAGTTCTTGATCGAACGCTGCATCAGCATGGTGATGTTGGGGATGTGCACGTCGCTCTCGAGCGTCATCTCGACGGTCACGGAAATCGAGTCCTCATGATTGATGATGCCGGTCTTGACCTCGACGATGCCCTCGGCCTCGCCGATCGCGCGCCGGACCAGCGTGTCCATGGCCGCGAGCGAGATGCGCACCGAGCCGTTCTCGCTGTGCTGCACCGCGACCGAGGTGCGGTCGCTGCGCGGTTCGCGCGCGAGGGCGATCATCAGCACGCGTACCGACCAGATCAGCGCCAACGCGCACAGCACCGCCAGCCACACCACCGGCCAGCCGCCGTCGCCCAGCCGGAACTCTCTGCCCATCAGCGTCACGCGCATGCCGCTCACCAGCATCAGCGCAAGCGCCAGCGTGACCATGATGCCCAGCGCCGCGTACAACATGAGCAGCACCCGGTCGCGCAGCCGGATCTGTCCCTTCCCGTTCAATTGTACGTCCCCCTTTCAGGGTTACTCGTCCTCGTTCTCCGGCTCCTCGTCCGATTCCTCTTCCGGCTCGTCCTCCGGTTCCTCGTCCGGCTCGTCCTTAAGCTCCTCGTCCGGCATTTCGTCCTCGACCGGCGCACTCTGCGCCTCGGCCCCTTCCTTGGCCTCCTGCTTTTGCAGCAGGATCCGCTGCTTCATCTCGATCTCGGCGGCGGCGCGGTGCTCGCGCTCGAAGCTGACGCCCTGCACGTGTACGTCCACCATGGCCACGGACAGCCCGCTCATGGTCTCGACCGCCTTCTTGACGTTTTCCTGGATGCCCGACGCCACCTCGGGCACCGGGAAGCCGTAGTCGATGATGATGCCCACGTGCACGTTGACCTTGCCGTCCGTAACGTCCACCTTGACGCCGCGGGTCAGGTTTTTCGAGGCCTGATTGCGCAGGCCCAGGATGTCGGCCAGCGTGCCGCCGGAGCCGCCGATCATGCTGGCCACGCCCTCGATCTCGTTGGCGGCCAGCGCCGCGATTGTGGCGATCACATCGGTCGCAAAGGTAACCGACCCGTTCTGGTTGGTGTTTAACTGCACACTGGTCGGCAAATTTTCGCTCATGGGTGCGTACACCTCCTTGCAGTATAGCACATTATAGCAGAATCGCCTGCGTTGCGCAACAGCGTCATCGCGCGATCGGTATTATCTTGATGTTGCCGCTTTGTTCCTTTGTTTCGCGCAGCGCAAGCTCCAGAATGACCGCCGATTCCGCGCGCGTGAGCGCGTCCGCGCGCACCAGCACGTTGACCGAGCCCTCGTGCACCGTGCACAGCGCATCCTCAAACCCGCGCGCGCGCAGCACGCCCTCGATCGTCGCCTCCTGCTCCATGTAAGTGGTGAGGCCCAGCAGCTGCCGCCGCGCCTCGTCGCGCAGCTCTGCGTCCGCGGCCACATCGGCGATCAGCGCCTTGAGCTCGCGCATCTCGACCGCACGCATCTGCTCGCGCTCCCCGCGGAAGCGCTCGATGGCGTCGGCCGGGACTGCCGCGCCCTCCGCGCCTTCCGCGCCCGCGGCCCCGGCGGCGACGCTCGGGAACACGCCGGGCTTCGCCGCGTACAGGGCCGGAAACGCCAAGGTGAACGTAATCGCCAGCGCCAACAGCGCGCCCAGCCCCGCGCTGAGCCCGGGCACGCGCGAATGCCCTTGCCATTCTCGCATATTATCCTCCCCCATTCATTTTTAATACTTCGACGCGCTCGCTCGGCACGCCCAGCACCGTGGACACCGCGCGCGCGAGTTCGAGCGCTACCCGGATTTCGCCCGCGCCCTCGGCCATCACCAGCACGCCCGCGCCCTCGCCCTCGCCCACCAGTACGCGCACCCGGCCCGCGCCCGTGACGCGAGAGAGCGCCTCGGCCACCCGCTGTTCGAGCGGGGACGCGCCCGCGTCTTCGCGCGCGCCGGGCGCGTTTGCAAACAGCAGCGCGATCACCGCCAGCGCGGCGATCAACGCGATCCACTCGATGCGCTTCGCGCCCTTGATCAGTGCCCAAAACGACGCCATGTATCCTCCTCCATTCCCCTCCCTGGAGGGGTGCCCGCAGGCGGGGCGGTCCCCCCGCCAGGACGTAATCCCGACCCTCTATCCTTGGCTTCATGCCGCTGCGCCATCTGATCCACCGCCCCGCCTGCGGGCATCCCTCCAAGGAGGGGAATAGGAGGGGATGGGGTAGGCCGCCCCTACGTGAATTTAAGCAGCGCTCCCAAGATGTCCAGCAGCGCCTCCATCATGAGCAGCGCCGAGATCAGCCGAAGCTGTGCGCCGGTCGCTATCCGCTCGGTCAGCGCGAACAGCGCGCACAGCGCGATCAGCCGGGCGACGGCTCCCGAAATCGCCTGCATGCATCATCCTCCAAACACCGTGAGCGACGCGCCGATCAGCGTAACGATCAACACCGCGCCCGCGACCACCGCCGCCAGTAGCAGGCTCAGCACCCCTGCGAAGCGCTCGATCAACTGTTGCACGGGACCTGCGGCCAGCGGCTCGGCCAGCGCCGCGGCCAGGCGTACGGCCACCGCGTGCATGGCAATCACGACGAGCGGTCGGGCCAGCGCGCCCGCGAGCAGCAGGATTCCGGTCACCCCGAGCGCGCCGCGCAGCAGATGGGCGCTGGCGACCACCGCGTCCAGCGAGTCGGCCAGCTCGCCCCCGATCACCGGCACGAGGCTGTTCGCCGCGAAGCGCGCGGCCTCGATCGAAGCGCCGTCGTAGCCCTTCGAAAGCAGCCCCTGCGCCGACACCATGGCGGTGAACAGCGTAAGCCCCGCGGACAGGCCCAGCGTCACCCCCTTGCGCACAAGAGAGGTCAGCGCCGACAGCGACATGCGCGCGCTCAGGTGGCCCGCGATCGTCAGCGCGGCGACCAGGCCGGTCAGCGGCAGCACCCAACGCGCGACCGCGCCCGTAATCAGGCCGCCCGCCATGGCTGCGGCCGGGGTGAACAGCGCCGCGCCCGCGGCCTTGCCCGCCGCGACCAGCAGCGCCGCCAACAACGGGTACAGAAGCTCGCCCAGCGCGGCGATCGACGCGAGCGCGCCGCGCGCCACCGGCAACAGACGCTCGTAGAGTGCGAGCAACTGGACCGACACGGTCAACACACATACCAGCGTCATCGTGTCTGTCGCGCCGCTCGATGGGGGCGCGGCGGCCGCGAGCGCCGCCCAGATCAGCGCGGGCACGAGCAGCGTTTTCAGCGTGTCCAACGCCGCGCGCAGCTCGGACAGCATAAGCGCCTTGACCACCTCGCCCGCCTTTCGCAGGTCCCATTCGGCCTCGCCCTTGATTAACGCCGATAGGAGGGCGCGCACATCCACCCCCGCGTCCTCCCGCGCCGACCAGTCGGCGAGCGGCGCAAGGTCTAGCCGGTTCAGCATGTCGTCGGCCGTGCCCGCGGCCGCGGGCACGGCCCACAACAGCAGCGCCGCGACCGCCGCCGCCACGGCCCAGAACAACCGCTTACGAACCCCCGCGGGAGGTTTGGAGGGCCAACGCCCTCCATGTTCAATCATGGGAGCCGGCTCTGCCGGTACCTGTGGATTCCGACGAGGGGCGCGCTTGCCCTCACTCAATTCGCAATGGCCGCCCCCACGCCATCCGGCGTGGATGCTCGCTTGCTCATTGGGCTGGCGCCCTTTCTTCCTCGCCCACCGGGCGCGATCGGGTGCGCCCCGACTCGGAATCGATCCCGGCAGCCGGATTGCGCCCGGAATTTTCCACAGGAAATTCAGCAATCCGGTCCCCCATCCCTTCTCACGCGCAGTAGGCCTACGCCAGAGGCGCGTGATCTGACCAGCGTCTTCCTCACGGCAGCAGCGCCACCAGCCGGCCGGCCAGCGCGGTCACCAGCGGCACGCTCATCGACAGCAGCACCACGCGCGCGCCCAACTCCACACGGCCGGCCAGCGCGCCCTCGCCGGCGTCGCGGCACAGCTGCGCGGCGAACTCGCCGAGCAGCGTCACGCCGGCGGCGCGCAGCATGATCCCGGTCGAGGTGCCGGGCAGCCCCGCGCCCCCGGCCAGCGCGGTCAGCGCGGCGACCGCGTCCTTCACGTAGCCGAGCGCCCAGATCAGCGCCATCACGCCCGCCGCGATCGACAGCGCCATCGCGAGCTCCGGCCGCTGCACGCGCAGCGCCGCACACATCAGCGCCGCCGCCACGCACAGCAAAAACAGCTTCACCACGTCCATCGTCAGTACAGCTGGAAGATCGACCTGACGCTGCCGAAAAATTCGGAGATCAGGTTGACCACCATGAACAGCACGATGATGAGCCCCGCCAGCGCGGTCAGCATCGCCATGTCGTCGCGCCCGGCGCGGCTGAGCACCTGCGACAGCACCGCCACCAGCACGCCGATCGCGGCGATCTTGAAGATCAGTTCAATGTCCATCGCGCCGCTCCTTTCCATTTTCTCTCCTCGGAGGGGTGCCCTCGCGGGGGCGGGGTGGGGGCCTGATTACAGAGCCCGCGAAGCTTGAGCGGTACGACCAGCAGGTTCACCACCCCGCCTGCGGGCGCCCCTCAGAGGAGGGGAATGGGTCGGTTCGTCACAGCAGGCAGATGGATAATGCCAGCCCCGCAATCAGCCCCAGCGAGGTGTAGAGCTTCGCGTGCTCGTCGGCGGTCTTGCGTGCGGCTTGGGCGAGGCGCTTAAGCTCCTCCTGCACGCCCTCGAGCAAAATCCGCTGCTCGGACGCGCCCGACGTACCCAGGCCGTCGAACAGCCGGTCGAGCGCGGCCACGTCCTCGCCGCAGAGCGCCGACAGCTCTCCCCCGCGCGCGCGCAGAGCGTCCGCCGCGCCGAGCCACGAAAGCAGCGCCCCGCGCGCGCCGGTCATGCCCTCTCCGACCGCCCCGAGCGCCGGGTGGGCCGAGGCGGCCAGCGCCTCCTTGAGCGGCAGCAGCTTTTCGAGCATCTGCACCTCGAGCCGCTGAAGCGCCGCCGTGAGCAGCATCAGCTGCACAACGCGCCGCCGCCTGACGGCGGCGAGGCTCCGGCCTGCGGCCGCGCCGCACAGCGTCAGCACCGCCGCCGCGGTAAGCCTCAGCGTCCATCCGTCCACAGCGTTCCCCCCTCGCCGTCCAGGATCCTCACCACATGCCCCGGCGAGCCGTCGAGCTCGACGTAGCGCTCGAACACCCCCGCACGCAGCAGCCGTTCAAGCGACGGCCGCCGGACAGCGCTTTCGAATGAGCGCGCGTGGGCGGTGGCCAGCACCGCGGAGCCGCAGCGCGCCGCCTCTTCGACCGCCTCGGCGTCGCCGGAATGGCCCAGCTCGTCGGTCGCGACCACATCGGGGGAGAGCGCACGCAGCATGCGCATGATGGCGATGCGCTTGGGCACGAGCGCGGCCACGTCGGCGCGCGGCCCGAGCGTCGGCGCGCCGCCCAGCTCGTCGCGCTCGTCGGCCACCGCTACGGCGCAGCCGGCCTCCGACAGCGCGCGAATCAGCGCGCGCAGCAGCGTGGTCTTGCCCATGCAGGGCGCGGACAGGATCAGCGCGCTCAGCGGGCGCGCGCCGTCCATCAGGAACGGCAGCACGGTCTTGACCGCGCCGTCCACCGCGCGGCTCAGGCGGATGCATACCGAGGTGACCTGCTGGATGGGCGCGTCTTCGCCCGAGGCGTAGCGGCCGGTCAGCCCCACGCGCAGCCCGCCGGGCAAGCTGAAGAAGCCTTCGCGCATTTGAACCTCACAGGCGTACAGCGAGTGCGCGGTCAGCGCATGGACCAGCGCTCGGAGCACCGCCGCCGGGACCGGATCGCCCATGAGACGACTGCCGCGCGTGCCGCGCAGCTCCACCTGTTGGCCCAGCCGCACACGCACCTCGCGCACCTCGGAAAGGTCGATTTCCCCGATCCACATCAGCTCGTCGGGCAGCCGTTCGATCAACGAGCGCATGTCCCTCCCTCCCGCACAGCAATATATGTGCCCGAGAAAATGAAAAGAACGCTCGCGCCAAGGCCCGGCCGCCTGCGCGTAAACGCGGATGGGCGTCCGGAGGACAAAGCCCTCCGGACGCCCATCCGCGTTTATGTACGGCGCTTACGCCGCCGCGCCGCGCGTAATCAGCTTGACGGCCACGAAGACCGCCAGCGCGATCGCCAGCGTGGCGATCATGGCGATGCGCAGCTTGGGCGCGTCGCGTTCCAGCCGGCGCTCGGCGTAGCGGGGCACCACCGTGGCCAGCGCCAGCGCGATCAACGACCCCATGGGCAGGAAGCCATTGGACTTGGGGTAGAAGAACAGGCTGGCCGAGGCCAGCAGGCCCAGCACCACGCCGGCCAGCGCCGACCAGAGGTTCCACTCAGACTCGGGCATCTTCTCCACGCGCCGCAAAAACCCGGTCTTGGGCACGGCGGGCTCGCCGTCTTCCGACCGCTCTTCACGAATCTCTTCCGTGCGTTCTTCCCGAGTCTGCGGATCGCGCGGTTCCAGCTCTTCCGACATGGTCATCCCTCCGCATACAATTGGTTTACTTGGCGAACACGACGAAATCCGAACCTTCGGGCCAGGCCTGAACCTGATGAATGCCCTTCTCGGTGTAGCCCAGGGTTTCCTCGTATTGCACGCCGAACTCGTAGTACAGCTGCCGCACCCGGCGACGGGTGAATTTATGCAACTCGTCGAGCGTCACCTTGCCGTCGCCGTCTGCGTCGGCCTTCCAGTCGCAGGTTACGCCCTGCCTAAGGTCCCAGCCGGTGCCTTCGCAGACCGCGGAGCCGAACAGCCCCGCGCCGTAGAAATTCTGCAGCCCGCCCTCGGGGATGTCGTTGTTGTAGTTGAAGATGCTCTCCTGTGTCTGGCTGGCCGCGCACAGCACCAGGTATTTTTCCGCCGCAAGCTCGCCCGACTTGCGCACCCGCCGCTGGGCCGTGAACGCGCGCATGAACGCGTCGAACGAGGGCCCCTTGGCCGTGCCCTTGCCGATCGCGCCGCCGCTGAAGCAGCAGCCCAGCATGACGACGACCTTGCCTTGAACGGTGTCGAGCGCGCGGCGCAGCTGCGCGGAGCTGACCCAGCAGGAGTTGTCGTCGTTTGAGCCGACCGCCATCCAGAAGTCCGGCTCGGTCGTGGCGGGGTCGGCGCCATGGCACTGGATGTATACGTAGCTGACGTCGTCCGGGCCGGCGTCGCGCAGCGCGTGCCTGAGCCCGTCGAGTACTTCGGCCCCGGTCGGCAGATTGGTCAAAAGCGACACGGTGTCAATGCCGCCCGCGCCGCCGAAGCCCGACTGCGCGAAGGCGTTGCGCATTTGCAGCCCATCGTGCGCGAACACGTAGGCGTCGCCGCGCATGCTGCCGCCCTCGGGCAGTACGCTGCCGGTGATGATGACCGCGCGCCGTTTGATGCCGATGGGCGCGGGCGCGTTTGCGGAGGGGCCCACGGTCAAAAACACGCTGGCGCTCACGCCGTTCTTGGAGCGGGCGCTAATCATCGCGTTGCCCATCGTGAGACCTGTGACCAGCCCCTCGCTGTCGACGGTGGCCACCCGCGCGTTGTCGGTCTGCCAGGCGAGCGCCTGGTCGGCCGATATCGGCCACGCCTGGCCGTTCAACTGGAGCGTGCCGCCCGCCCTGAGGTCGAGCGTATCGGCCCCGATCGTCACCGATTGGGCCTTGGGGCGCTTGACGGAGACCGTGCAGGTCGCGCGCCTGTCACCGATCCGCGCGGTGATGATCGCGGTCCCTTCGTAGCCGAAGATTGTGACGATGCCGCGCTCGTCCACGCTCGCCAGTGCCTCGTCGCTGCTCGTCCAGGTAAGGCCGGTGGCGTAGGCGGGCGTCACGCGCGCGGTCAACTGGATATCGTCGCCGTACTCAGCCGAGACCTTCTTCTTATCGAGCACGACCGACCGGGCCTTGATCGCGGGAATCGGGGGCTGGGCCTCGTAGGCGGCGGCCAGCGCGTCGAACTGGCGGTGCGCGCTCGAGCCCGGATCGGTCACGGGCGCGACGCGCTGATCGACGTGCGCGGCCAGATAGGCCTTCAGCTGCTTTTCATACTTTTGCTGGCTCGTCATGCCGTTGTTCACCGTGTAGACGCGCCGGCCCTCTACCTCGTAGGCAGCAAATCCCCGCGCGATTTCGGCCGTCCGCCCCCGCTTGCGCAGCTCGGCCAGTACGCGCTGCTCGGGCGTGCCGCCTTGGAGTTCGGCGCGCCAGGCGTAACCGCCCTTCTTGACGCGGTGCAGCGTAAGCCGAAGCGCGCTTGCCTCGAACGGCAGCGGGAACCCCCCGCTGAGCAGCGCCTGCCTGCCCACGGCCGCAAACACCAGCAACTGCCCGTCCGCCGCGCAGATCAGCTCCGGCGTACCGTCGAAATCGAGGTCGGCGAGCGAGGCCAGCCGAATCTCGTCGAGCCCGAGCAGCCCGAGCAGCCGCTGATAGTTTGCGCGCCAGCCGCCTTCCTCACCCACCGCCAAAACCGGCGCGAGCAGCAAAGCCGCCGACAGCGCCAGCGCAATCCACCGTCTGCTGAACGTATTCATTGTGCCTCCAACCGCGCGATCGACGCCTTGGTGAGCGTCTCAAGCTGCGCCTGCGTTTCTTCCGCCGATTCGGTCACCACATTGGCGTAGATGCGGATCTTGGGCTCGGTGCCCGAGGGCCTGACGCACACCCACGCACCTTTGTCCAACTCGAAGTAGAGCACGTCCGACACCGGCAGGCCCAGGTGGGAGGGCGTTCCGTCCTCGATCCGGATGCCGGTCTGGTAGTCTCGCACGGCGACCACCTTGAACGGGCCGAATTCGGTCGGCGGATCGCTCCTGAGCGAGCGCATGATTTGGCCGATGCGCGTAAGGCCGTCCTTGCCCTTGAGGCTGAACGCGGTCATCTGCTCGCCGTAATGACCGTACTCCTCAAACAGCGCCTGCAGCGCGTTGTAGAGCGTCATGCCCTGCTTCTTGTACCAGGCCGCGGTCTCGGCGATCAGCATGCAGGCGTTTACGCCGTCCTTGTCGCGCACCTCGGTGCCAGATAGGAAGCCGAACGACTCCTCGAACCCGAACAGGAAGGTGTGGTCGTGCTCGGTCTCAAAGCGCTGGATCATCTCGGCGATGAACTTGAACCCGGTCAGCACGTCGAACAGCGTCACGCCGTAGCGGCCGGCGATTGCGCGCGCCATCTCGGTGGACACGATCGACTTGACCGCCGCGCCGTCCTTGGGCAGCTCGCCCCGCGCGGCCTTCTGCGACAGGATGTAGTGCAAAAGGAGACAGCCGATCTGGTTGCCGGTCAGGACATGCACCTGGCCCGCGCCGTCCTTGACCGCGACGCCCACCCGGTCGCAGTCGGGGTCGGTGCCGAACACCACGTCCGCATTCAGTTGCTCTTGCAGCTTAAGCGCCAGGTCGAACACCGCCGGGTCCTCGGGGTTGGGCACCCTGACCGTGGGGAAGTCGGGGTCGGGCGCTTCCTGCTCGGGCACCACGTGGACCTGCTCGAACCCGATCTCCTTGAGCACGCGCCGGACCGGCACATTGCCCGAGCCGTGCAGCGGCGTGTATACGATCCCCACCGTCTTGCCCATCTCGCGCGCAAGCTCCGGGTTGACGCACAGCGACTTGACGAAGTCGATGTAGGCGTCGTCCACCGCGGCCGGGATCATGCTGAGCAGACCCTTGTCAAGCGCCTGCCGCTCGTCCATGGCGACCGCGTCCCTGTAGTCGATCGTGCCGATTATCGAAGTGATCTCCTTCGCGCGCTCGGGCGCGATCTGCCCTCCATCCTCCCAGTACACCTTATAGCCGTTGTACTCGGGCGGGTTGTGGCTGGCGGTAATCACGATGCCAGCGACGCAATTCAGGCGCCGAACCGCGAACGACAGCACCGGCACGGGCCTGAGCGAATCGAACAGGTGCGCCTTCACGCCGCGCGCGCACAGCGTGAGCGCGGCCTCGCGCGCGAACGAATCCGAGCAGCGACGCGAGTCATAGGCGATCGCCACGCCGCGCGCCGCCTGGCCCGGCTCGCGCAGGATGTACTCGGCCAGCGCCGCGGTCGCGCGCCGTACGTTGTATGCGTTCATGCGGTTGAGCCCCGCGCCCAGCACGCCGCGCATACCGGCGGTGCCGAACTCAAGCCCGGTGTAGAAGCGATCCTCGATCGCGCGCTCGTCGTTTGCGATCGCGGTGAGCTCTTGGATGGTCGCGGCGTCGTCCGAAAAGTCTCGCAGCCACTTGTCATACGCTTGCCTGTAATTCATGGCGCAACCTCCATCAGCATGTCGATCAACTCCTGCATGTGCCGCCGCTCCTCGGTGACGATGTCGGCAAACGCGCGGCGGGCGGCCTCGCTTTGGGCGCGCTCGATCATCTCGCCGTAGAACAGGATGGAGTCCTTCTCCGATTGAATGGCGCGGCGCAGGATGGCCGCCGGCCCGTCGACGATGGCATGCGACGCCATCTCGACCAGTCCGCCCGGGAACACCACGTCGGCCGCCACCGCCGCCAGGTACGCGCTGCTTTCCTCCGCGTAGGGCTCGGCCTCTACATGCGCGTCCCGCAGGCGCTCGTAGTGCGCGGAAAACTCGCGCTGGTGGTCGAGCTCGTCCCTTTCCAGCCGATGGACCAGCGCAACCACCTCGGGCCGCCGGCTGACGCGCGCCGCGTGGCGGTACAGCTCCGCGCCGCGTTTCTCCATCTCGATCGCAATGCGCAGTCCCTCCAGATCGCTGAACACATGCTTCATCCCGTCGCCTCCCCCGCGCGTTATCCCAGTGGTCTGACGATCACACTTATCCACAATATCCACAACCCCGAACGCGGGTTCTGTGGATAAATGGTGCAAAAACCTGCGGATCGCTACTGTTTCAGGGCCAAATACTCGTTGAGGTCGCTGACCAGCTGGTCGACGTCGACGCTATGGGCCGCGCCGGCCTGCTCGATCGATTCGGCCGTGGCGTGCGGACAGCCCAGGCAATGCATGCCGTACCTCATAAAGATGGGCGCGGTGCTGCGGTCGAGCGAGAGTACCTGGCCGATGCTCATTGTCTTGTCTATCATAAAAGTCCCTCCGCCTTGCTTGAAATCCGTCCGGTATTAGGATTTGCCGGACGTACGGGCATTATAACACCCCAAGCGCAACGTTGACAAGTGCATAACGGTCGGTATAATAATAGAATGGAGTCTGAAATTGCGGGGTGGGCGCATGGCGCAGGCGGGGGAGCGCGCGTTTGCGGACGCGTTTTCGCTCGGCAGCGAGCACTGCATCAACCGCGAGCTCAGTTGGTTGGCGTTCAACCAGCGCGTGCTCGAGGAGGCGGCGAGCGAGGACAACCCGCTGTTTGAGCGGATGAAGTTCCTCTCGATCGCGTCGAGCAACCTGGACGAATTCTTCATGATCCGGGTAGCCGCGCTGTGGGAGCAGGTGGACGCCTCGGTGGACGAGCCCGACGTGACCGGCATGACGCCGCGCCAGCAGATCGCGGCGATCACCGCGCGCGTGCGCGTGATGGTCGAGCGCATGGGGGAACTGCTGCGCAAGGAGATCCTGCCCGCGCTCGAGAAGGCGGGCATCCGCGTGCGCGGCCCGCGCGCCATCACGTCCGAGCAGGCGGCCTTCCTCGACCGCTACTTCGAGGCGCACATCTATCCGGTGCTCACGCCGATGGCGGTCGACGCGCGCCGGCCGTTCCCGCTGATCCTCAACCGCAGCTTGAATTTGGGCCTCTTGATCGACGAGGGGCCGGGCGAGCCCCCCTCGTTCGCCACCGTCCAGGTGCCGAGCGGCCTGTCGCGTCTGGTGACGCTGCCGGAGGAGCACGGCGTCAGCGTGATGCTGCTCGAGCAGGTGATCGCCCGCTGTATCGGCCAGCTGTTCCCCGGGCGCAAGGTGCTGTGCTGCCATGCCTACCGCATCACGCGCAACGCCGATCTGACGATCGAGGAGGACGAGGTCGATCTGCTCAAGGAGGTCGAAAAGCGGCTCAGGCAGCGCCGGTGGGGGTTCGCGGTGCGGCTGGAGATCGACCACCGCGCCGACGCGCGGCTGGTCAAGGTGCTCGAGGCCGCGCTGGAGCTCGAGGGCGGCGACGCCTACCCGATCCACGGCCCGATCAGCCTGGACTTCTTGATGAAATACCTGTACGCGCTGCCCGGCTACGACGCGCTCAAGTACCCGCCCTACTTGCCGCGTCCGCTGCATCTCGCCGAGGGCGAGACCATGTTCGACCGCATCCGCGCGAGCGATATGCTGCTCTACCACCCCTACGACAGCTTCGAGCCAGTGATCCGGCTGGTGCGCCAGGCCGCGCGCGACCCGCGCGTGCTGGCCATCAAGCAGACGCTGTACCGGGTCAGCGGAGATTCGCCGATCATCGCGGCGCTGGCCGAGGCCGCCGACGCCGGCAAGCAGGTGACGGTGCTGCTCGAGCTCAAGGCGCGCTTCGACGAGGAGAACAACATCCACTGGGGGCGGCGGCTGGAGCGCGCGGGCGCGCACGTGATCTACGGCATGCAGGGGCTCAAGACCCACTCGAAGATCACGCTGGTGGTGCGCGGCGAGCCCGGCGGCATCCGCCGCTACGTGCATCTGGGCACCGGCAACTACAACGACGTGACCGCCAACATCTACACCGACCACGCTCTGTTCACCTGCGACGAGCAGATCGGCGCGGACGCCTCGGCGTTCTTCAACATGCTGACCGGCTTTTCACAACTGCCGCCGCTCGCCAAACTGGTGAGCGCGCCGGATAAGCTGCGCGGGAGGTTTTATGCGCTGATCGACCGCGAGATCGGCAATGCCCGCGCGGGAAAGGACGCCGAAATCTTCGCCAAGATGAATTCGCTGGTGGACGAGGGCATCATCGCCGCGCTGTACCGCGCCTCGATGGCCGGCGTCCAGGTGCGGCTGATCGTGCGGGGCATCTGCTGCCTGAGGCCCGGCATGCCCGGCGTCAGCGACCACATTCAGGTGCGCTCGATCGTAGGGCGCTTCCTCGAGCACAGCCGGGTGTACATGTTCGCAAACGGCGGCGAACGCGAGATATACCTGTCAAGCGCCGATTGGATGCCGCGCAACCTCGACCGGCGCGTAGAGCTGATGTTCCCGGTCGAGCAGGCGGCGCTCAAGCGCCAGGTGGAGGATCTGATGGCGCTGCAGTGGAGCGACAACGTCAAGGCGTCGCAGCTGTCGAGCGACGGGCGGTACGAGCGGCTTTGCAAGCCGGGCGACGCCAAAGTAAACGCGCAGGAAGCGCTGATGAGGATGTACAAGTGACGATCAACCACAACGACGACGCCTTTGCGACCATGCTGCTCATGAGCCAGATCACGCCCAGCCGCGAGGAGCTGGTGCGCCCGCTGTCCGCCGCCGAATGGCACGCGCTGAACAGCCGCGCGCGCGAGGCCGGCCTGCCGGGGCTGGGCGCGCTGCTGGGCTTGGACATGAGCGGCTTTATGATGAAGATGGATCTGACCGAACAGGAGGCCTACCGGCTGTGCGTGCTGCTGGGCCGCACGCTGCCGCTGTCGATGTCGCTCGAGCGGTTCGCGATGAACGGCATCGAGGTGGCCACCTACTTCGAGCGCGCCTACCCGCAGCGGCTGCGCGAGCGGCTGGGCACCGCGGCCCCGCCGATGATCTACCTGGCCGGGCGCAGCGAGCTGTTCCTGCAGGACGCGATCGCCATCGTGGGCGCGCTGCCCGCGCGGGGCGAGGCCGAGGAAGCGGTTCGACAGCTTGTGCAACTGGCGGTCGCGCAGGGCTACGTGGTGGTGACCGACGGCAGCGTGGGCCTGTCGCGCATCGCCGAGGACGAGGCGATCAGGGCCGGCGGGCGCACGGTCGAGGTCGCGGCCGACGCGCTGACGACGCGCGTCGCCGAGCGCGACATGCTGCTCATGATCGAGATGCGTCAGGGCGCCGCGCTGTCGCTCGTGCACCCCGACGCGCCCTACACCATGAGCCACGCGCAGCGGCGCAACAAATGTGTGTACGCGCTTTCACAGGCGGCGTTCGTGTTCGCGGTCGAGGAAAAAAAGGGCGCGGCCTGGGACGGCGCGTGCGAGGCGCTCACCCGGCGCTGGTGCGACGCGCTGTACGCCTGGGACACCGACCTCTACAGCGGCAACCGGGCGCTGATCGCGCGCGGCGCGACGGCGATTTCGAAGATCACGCCGGCGGCGTTCGATCAGATGGCGCTGACCTGGCGCAGCCAGGCCGCGCGGCAACTGAGCATGTTCGATCGGGGCGAGCCGCTGCCGTAAGCGTTGGGGCGAGCGTCGCGGGGTTAATGCGGCGTTGCCTGGCGGTGAATATCCCCCCGCCCCCGCGAATAGCCTTGTAGCGAGCCGAGGGGGTGTGCGGATGGTTCACATCAAGGTGGTGCATGCGTCGCGGATCTTGTTTTGGTTGTCCGTAGCGCTGCTGGTGGCCGTGCTGGCTGCGGCGGGCGCATGGTGGCTGCGGGGCGGCGCGCGGCCGGCGATCAGGCCGCTGGGCACGACGAAGCTGGTCGAGAGGCGCGAGGGGGCGGCGGCGGTTTTCGCCGCCGCCCCTCTGACGCCGCGCGCCGTGGTGTTCGACAGCCCTGACGAGAATGAGCACACCGACGCGCGCGCCGACGGATTCGACGTGGTCATACTGCCCCGGCCCACGCCCGAAAAGGAGCGCGCGCACGATCCGATTCCGAACGCGCAGGGCAAGGGCGTGCTGATCTACCACACGCACACGCACGAGGCCTACAGGCAAACGCCCGACGACCCCTATGTCGAAGTCGAGCCCGGCCGCACAACCGACCGGGCGCACTCGGTGGTGCGCGTGGGCGAGGAGCTGGCGGAACTGCTGCGCGGCTTCGGGCTGACCGTGGTCCACGACGTGACCGACCACGAGCCGCCCAAGCTCGGCACCGCCTACGTGCGCTCGCTCGAGACGCTGAACCGCTACCGCGGTCAGAAGTTCGACCTGTACATCGACCTCCACCGCGACGCCTACGACGAACGCATCATAGCTTCCCGCGCGGTATCGGTGGGCGGCGTGCAGGCGGCGCAGCTGATGGCGCTGATCGGCAACGGCGAGGGCTTCGATGAAAAGCCCGATACCGAGAAAAATCTGTCATTCGCCCGCGCCCTGACCGATCGGGTAAACGCGCTGGCCGACGGCCTGATGCGCCCGGTGCTGGTCAAGACCAACCGCTACAACCAACACATAGGCACCCCCGCCATCCTGATCGAGGTGGGCCATCACCAAAACACGCTCAAGGAAGCGCTGGCCTCGCTGCCCACGCTGGCCCGCGCGCTGGCCGAGCAATTGGGGGAGGGGACCGGGTAGGAGGATGCTATTTTACCGGGTCAGAACCAGCCGCTCGAGCAGCGCCGTAAAGCCGCTTCCCTTTCGGCTTTACGCCGAGGCTTTCAGGCGACGCCAGGACGGAACCCTTAGCGCCGCTCGGTCGTTCGGCACCGCACGGTGCGGCGGGACCCCTTAGCGCCGGGCGGTAGTTCGGTACCGCACGGTGCGGCGGGACCCCTTAGCGCCGCTCGGTCGTTCGGCACCGCACGGTGCGGCGGGAACCCTTAGCGCCGGGCGGTCGTTCGGTATCGCACGGTGCGGCGGGGGAGACGCCGCCTGATGGATGCGGGCATGTCCGGTTCGTATTAAAATAAGGAATCGAGCCCGCCGTTTAGACGACAAGCCCGAAGCAAAAGACCGATCAGCATTCGTATTTCCGGATACGGTCGACTTTGGGCTGCGACGCGCAACCCGGCTCAAACTCGGACGTGAGAAATTCCTCGGTCAGTCGCTTCATGTGCATGATCCCCAGGGTAAACGCGCCGAAGCATGCGATGTTGCAGTCGTTGCTCTTTCTGGCCCGCTCCGCCGAATACACGTCGGCCAGCAGCGCGGCGTACGCGCCCTTGACCTTGTTGGCGGCCAGCGATACGCCGATGCCCGTTCCGCAGATCAGAACGCCCCGGTCATACTGCCCGGCGGCGACTGCTTTTGCCACCTCCACCGCCACGTTGGCGTAGATCGGGTCGTCGCTGCCAAAATCCGTGACGGAATAGCCCTTTTTTTCGAGGAATGCGATCAACCCTTGCTTCGCCTCGGCGGCGTTGGGATCGCATCCAATTGCAATGGTGTGCATCCTGTCATCCTTTCCGGCGATGCCGCGCCGCTTTTCGCGCTGATCGACCGGGAACGGTTGAACCTGGTGTTTTTCAACCTTGCGGACAATGCCGCGTGCCACAACCCAAAGGGCACAAAATTCGGCGTGCACCTTACCAGCGCCGAAGGACGCATCGCGATCACGATCCAGGATGACGGCGTTGGCATCCCGGAATCCGCCGCCCACGACATCTTCAAGCCCTTTGATCGGGTGGACGGCGTCCGGAATTCGGGAACGGGCGGTGTGGGACTGGGGCTTTCGATCGCGCGAAAGATTGCAAAGGCCCACGATGGAGGGCTGACGCTCGACCAGAGCGTGTGCTCCGGATGCGCCTTCAAGCTGGAGCTTCCGCTGATTTAAGGTATGTTAAAACCGGAATAGGCTTGATTTCAACCTGGCCCGTTATAATGAACCGGAAATCAAGCCCATTCACATTGCAATCGGCATGCAAGCAGGCATGCTGCATATGGCTGTTAGGTCAATCGCTATATGCGCCTTGGGATGCGGCAGGCGGCCGCATCCCAAGCGTTGACTATTCTTTGGCTTTGTCGATGCGGATTTGGCACACGTCGCAGCCTTTGGCGATGGTGTCGCCCAACTCGAAGGTGAATTTTTCGTAGGTGCTGATGATGCCGCGATCGCCGTCCATGGCAATGTCGCAGAGTTCGGGGATATCTTCTTCGGGTAGGCCGAGCTTCATCCATGCGCTGACCAGGGGGCAATAGTGAAAGTCGATGTGCAGGTGCTTGTCGTCGTTTTTTAGGAGTTCCATCTCGAATACGCCCTTGACGTCCTCATTGGCGAACGCAGGTGAGAAGACCGTCAGGTCGTCGGTGCGGGGGTACTTGTGTAGACCATGGAACGCGCCGCAGCGCATGATCGCGTCGTGCGCGAAGCTCGTGTCCAGGCCCTTCTTCCTGGCCTCATCGATCAGAAGTCCCATCCAGGTGGCGCGGTGCTCAATGGCATTGCGCAGAAGTTCGGTGCGTTCATTGGTTTTGGAAGGCTTGTTCTTAATCATGGTGTTTCTCTCCCTTTCTTTATTAGAGTAAGTTGCTTGCGATATAGTCGCACAGGCATTCGAGCTGGTAGCTCATCGTAATCGCGCCCGGGTCGAGGTGGCCGACGCCCTTGTTCAATTGGTAGCTGGCGCGGCCCTTGACGGCCTTCATGGCGCGGGTTGCCTCCGCGCCGTCGATAGCGGCGCGTTTTACGGCCTCCATCGTTTCGCGGTCGGACAGGCCCTCGGCGAGCGAGCGCTTATAGGCCTCGGTCGCCGGGTGCAGCGCGTCGATCATCGTCTTCATGCCCGGCTCGGCCTTGCCGCGGTTCATCATGTCCTGAACCATCGCCTCAAGTGCGTCCTTTAGCTCCTTGCTCGATAAGCTCTGCCTGCCCGCGCACTTCTTCGATGCCGCCGTGTACGCGCCGCCGTAGAGGATGCCGGAGCTTCCGCCGATTTTGCTCATCATCAACATGCCGATTTTTTTGAACACGCCGTCGATGGGCAACTTGCGCATCTCCTCGCCGGCGGCGACGAGGTGTTCGAAGCCCATGTTGATGTTTGCCCAGTGGTCGCCGTCGCCGGTGGCGGCGTCCAGCGCGCTGATGTAGTCGCTGTTTTCGCCGATCTTACTCGCGGCGATTTCAAGGTAGTTGACGTAGTCGTCCGAGGTCAGTTGAAAGCCCATTTATCCTTCCTCCCTTCTCTACACCCGGAAGGCGGGGGCCTCGCTCGGGTAGTCGAGGCAGCCCTTTAATTCATCGTCCAGCTTGAAAAGCGTCACGGACGCGCCGGCCATCTCGAGCGAGGTCATGTAGTCGCCGACGAACGCCTGGTGGATGCGGATGTCTTTTTCGGATAGGATTTTCTCGACCTCGTTATAGAGGATGTACAGCTCCATCAATGGCGTGCCGCCCAGCCCGTTGACCATGACGGCCACTTCGCTGCCCGCGTAGTCGAAGTCGGCAAAGATCTTGCCGAGCAGTTTTTCGGCGAGATCGGCCGCGGGTGAGATTTCCTCGCGGTTAATGCCCGGCTCGCCGTGAATGCCCATGCCGATCTCGACCTCGGTCTCGCCCAACTGGAAGCCCGGCTTGCCGACGCCCGGCAGCACGCAGGGCGTCATCGCCATGCCCATCGTGCGGATGTTTTCGATCGCCTTTTCGGCAACCGCCTTGACCCCGGCCAGATCCTTACCCATCTCCGCCGCCGCGCCCGCGATCTTATGCACGAATACCGTGCCGGCGATACCCCGACGGCCGGTGGAGTAGGTACTGTCGGGCACGGCCACGTCGTCCTTGACGACGACGAAATCGGTGCGTATGTCCTCAAACTCGGCGAGCTCGCCCGCCATCTGGAAGTTCATGATGTCACCCGAATAGTTTTTGACGACCATCAGGACGCCCGCGCCGCTGTCGGCGGCTTTGACGCCCTCGATGATGCGGTCGGGCGACGGGGAGGCGAACACATTGCCCGCGATCGCGGCATCAAGCATGCCCTTTCCTACATAGCCCGCGTGCGCCGGCTCGTGGCCGCTACCGCCGCCGGAGATGATGCCGACCTTGCCGGGCGTTTTCTCTTTGCGCGCGATGACCTCGACGCCCTCGCCGAGATAGCTCACGGCGGGATTGGCCTTGGCGAGGCCTTGCAGCATATCGCTAACGACCTGATTGGGGTGGTTGATGATCTTCTTCATATCGTTTCTCCTTTCGGCTGATGCTCGGCGCAGTGCGCATTCCCTCCGAGATATGCGTTTTTTACGCGGGGATCCTCCGACAGCTCCGCCGCCGGGCCGGATATGGCGATATTGCCGGTCTCCAGCACATAGGCGCGGTGTGCGATGGACAGCGCCATGTTTGCGTTTTGCTCGATCAGCAGAATCGTCGTACCCTGCTTGTTAATCGACTCGATCAGGTCAAAGATCATGAGCACGAGGTTCGGTGCGAGCCCCATCGACGGCTCGTCGAGCAGCAGCAGCCTCGGCCGGCTCATGAGCGCTCGGCCGATGGCGAGCATCTGCTGCTCACCGCCGGAGAGTGTGCCGGCGGTCTGTAAGGCGCGCTCGCGGAGCCTGGGGAACAGCTCGTACACGCGATCGAAGGACGCATCGATCTCGCTTTTGTCCCCGCGCGTGTACGCGCCCAGCTTGAGGTTCTCGTGCACCGTCAGCGCCGGGAACACCTCTCGCCCCTCGGGCGACAGGCTGATGCCGGCCTCGACGATCTTGTAGGGCGGCAGGTTCGTGATGTCCTTGCCGCGAAAGCGGATCGCGCCCGAGGCCGCGCGCACAAGCCCGGTGATGGCACCGAGCGTCGTCGACTTGCCCGCGCCGTTCGAGCCGATCAGCGTCACGATCTCACCCTCGCCGACTTCCATGGAGATGCCCTTTAGCGCGTTGATCGGGCCGTAGCTCACGTGGAGCTTTTCAATGCTCAGCATGCTTTTTCCGCTCCCCTCCCAGGTAAGCGTCGATGACGCACCGGTTGTTGGCGATCTCTTTGGGCAGTCCCTCGGCGATGAGCTTGCCGTGGTCGAGCACGTAGATGCGGTCGGAGATATTCATGACCACGTTCATGTCATGCTCGATCAGCAGGATTGTGTAGCCCTTCTGCTTGAGGCTACGGATGAAGCGCAGCAGATCCTCGCTCTCCGCCGGGTTCATGCCCGCGGCCGGCTCGTCGAGCAGCAAGAGCTTCGCGTCGGTCGCCATCGCGCGCGCGATCTCGACCTTGCGCTGCTCGCCGTAGGGCAGGCTCTCCGCATAGCTGTTGATGTGGCGACGAAGGCCGATGCTCTCGAGTATCTCGATTGCGCGCACGGTCTTGTCGCTCTCCTCGCGCCGGAAGCTGCCTGTTCGGAACAGGCTCGAGAGGAAAGAATACTTTGTACCCACGTGCATGCCGACCAGCACGTTTTCAATGACGCGCAGCTTCGGGAACAGCCGTAGGTTCTGAAAGGTGCGCGCGATGCCCAACCTCACGATGTCCTGCGGCATCCTGCCCTTGAGCTTATCGCTGCAAAACTCCATCGAGCCGCCCGTGATTTGGTAGACGCCGGTCAGCATGTTGAACACCGTCGTCTTGCCCGCGCCGTTTGGGCCGATCAGACTTATAATCTCGCCCTCGTCCACGTGGAAACTCACGCCATCGACCGCGCGCAGGCCGCCAAACTGCATGGTGATATCTTTGACGTTCAGAAACACAGCCTACGCCCCCTTCCGCAGGTCCGCGGAAAACCCGAGCCGGTCGAGCTCGCGTCGGGTCCTGCTGGACAGTTGGTAGGGCAGCGTCGACTGCCACCCGAGCGCACCCTGCGGCCGAAACTGCATCATCAGCACCAGCAGTACGCCGTAGATCACGAAGCGCCATTCGTTGAGCCCGCGGAACACCTCAGGGAACAGCAACAGCAGCGCCGCGCCAAACACCATGCCGCGGATCGTTCCCAGCCCGCCGACGATGACCACGCTGATGATCAGCACCGAGATGTTGAACACGAAGTTCGTCGGCTCGATGTAGCCGTTGTTGATGACCGAGTAGAATCCACCCGCGATCCCGGTGATGAACGCGGAGATCACAAAGGCCAATATCTTGTAGCGGGAGGTCTTGATGCCCATCATCGTCGCAGCGAGTTCGTCGTCGCGGATGGCGAGGAATGCGCGGCCGGTCTTCGAGCGCTTGATCGCGAGGCAGGCGACCGCCGCTAGCACCGCCAGCACCAGGATGATCTGGTAGAAGCCGCCGTTTTGCAGGTTGAAGGTGTGGCCGAACAGTTCGGGCTTAGGGATGTTGCGCACGCCGTAGTTGCCAAACGTCACGCTCTCCCACTGCTTGAGGATCATCTGCACGACCTCGCAGAAGCCGAGGGTCACGATCGACAGATAGGCGCCTGACAGCCGCAGTGTCGGCAGGCCCAGCAGGAAGCCGATCAGCGCCGTGAACACGCCCGCGACCGCAAGCGATGGCCAGAAGGCCAAGCCCAAGCGCACTTGCAACAGCGCGCAGGTGTACGCCCCGATGCCGTAGAAGCCCGCGTGGCCGAGCGACACCTGCCCGGTGTAGCCGACCAGTACGTTGAGGCCCATGCCCAGCATTGAGTAAAGCGCGATCATTGTGAGCAGCCGCAGCGTCGCGCGGCTGAGCCCGAGGTAGGGAACCGAAACGGCCAGCAGGCCGAACGCAACGAGCAGCGGCCACTTATAGGCGTTGACGAAGTGCTCGAACACGTACAGCAAGCCGTTTTCCCGGATGGAACCGAATCGCTTGTTCTTCATGCGTTACACCTTCGAAATGCCTTTCTTGCCGAAAATGCCGGTCGGCTTGATGATGAGAATCAGGATCAGGATGACGAAGGCCATCGGATCGCGCACATTACTTCCGAGGTACTGCGCGGCCAGCGTTTCCGCGACGCCCACAACGAGCCCGCCGACGACCGAGCCATACAGGATGCCGATGCCGCCCACGACTGCGGCGGAAAATGCCTTTAAGCCGATCAGCGAGCCCATCGTCGGCGATATGACCTGATAGTAGCCGCCGATCAGCGAACCCGCGATCGCCGCCGACGCGCCGCCGATGAAGAAGGTGAACGAGATCACGAAGTTGACGTTGATGCCCATCAGGTTCGCGGCCTTGCTGTTCTGCTCGGTCGCGCGCATCGCCAGCCCGATCTTGGTATGGCCCACAATAAAGGTCAGCACCATGAGCAGCGCGATCGCCACCACGAGCATGATGATTTGACTCGACTGGATCGTGATGTGCCCGATGATAACGTTCGGGAACAGATTCAGCGAGGGAAAGCCCCGTTTCTCACTGCCGAACACGTATTCAATCGACAGCACGTTTTGAATGATGAAGGACACGCCGATCGTCGTGATGAGTGTCGCGATGGGTATGGATTTTTTCTTTCTCAAGGGCTCCAGCGCTGTCTTGTCGATCAGCAGCGCGAGCGCGCCCGAGGTAATGACCGACAGCAGAATTGCCGGAAACAGGCCGAATTCCAAGGAGACAAAAAAATACACCATATACGCACCGAACGCGTAGACCGCGCCGTGCGAAAAGTTGATGAGCCGCAACACGCCGAACACCATTGAATATCCGACGGCGATTAGTGCGTACGCCATGCCTAGCGCGAGGCCGTTGATCACAGTACCGATCAATGTCTGCATACGTTACTGCGTCGCCGCGCCGTAGGCACCGGCGACAGTCTCCTTCCGTTGGATTGGCTTTGCGGGGGCTGGATGGGATCGAGCGTCCTTCCATTCCCCTCCATTCCTCTCCGAAGGAGGAGAATGGAGGGGAACAAGGCCCTCTAACGCTGCAACGGTCGCTTTTTAGAACTCTGCCAGCTTGAAAATACCGCCGTCGACCGTGATCTTGGTGAACACCTTCTGGGCATCGCCGCCCTCGTCGAAGGTCGTGTAGCCGGACATGCCGTCGTACTCGGTCTTGTACATCTCATCTCTGATGGCCGCGCGGTCGAGCTTGCCGGCGCGCTCGATGGCCGAGAGCAGGATGCCTACCGAGTCATATGCCTGCGTGGTCAGCGCGGACGGCGCTGCGCCGTAGGTATCGGTATACGCCGTGACATAGGTTTGAACGCGCTCGTCGGTGTTGCCTGCAAAGAAGGACACCGGGGCGTAGATGCCGTTGGCGGCATCACCCGCTATCTTGATCAGGTTGTCGGTGTAGGCGTTGGAGCAGCCGACCAGTTTCACGTCGAAGTCGCTGTTCTTAGCCGCTACGGCGAACGGGGCAAGCGTTCCGTACATGCCGGCGACCATGATGACGTCGCAATTCGCCGCCTTGAAGTTCGCGATCTCGGTCGCGAAGTCGACCGCGTCGGTGGAGACCTCTTGGCGCAGCGCGAAGTTGCCGCCGAGTGCCTTAATATTATCCTCCATCGCGTTGCCGGCAGACTGGCCCCACTCGGTGTCGATAGACAGCACGCCGATGTTCTTGCCGGCGAGGTCCTTCACGGCTATTTCCGCGCCGGTCTTGGTCTCGACCGTGATGACTGTGTTGTTGCGGAAGATGTAGTCGCCGATCGAGGAGTAGTCCTTATGGGAGGCCGAGGGGCTGATGTTGACATACTCGGCGTCTTGATAGGTCGGCGCGGCAACCATGCAGATGCCAGACGCGAAGTGGCCGATGATGCCCCAGATATCGCCGTCGGATACGATCTTCTCGGCGATGATCGCGGCCTCGTCGGAGTCGGACTTGTCGTCGAACTCGACGATCTCGATCTGGTAGGCCGAGCCGCCCACGTTAACGCCGCCCTTGGCGTTCCACTCGGAAGCCATCAGCTTCGCCGCGTTGGCAAAGCCGATGCCATACTCGGCGTTGTCGCCCGTCATCGGGGCGGCGACAGCGATCTTGATTGTTCCGCCCTCGGCTAAGGCGAAACTGGGCACGAGCAGCGCGAGGGTCAGGAGAATGGTAAAGATCTTCTTCATGCTGTGGATACTCCCCTTCTTTGATTTTCTCTATTTTAAAGGCCGCGGTCTGCGTGCGGCCTTCAAAAACCCATGGCCGGACTGGGTTTGCTGATATGCTCAATGAGCTTCGATTTGCTAATATGCTCAGCAAGCCACAAGCGCAAGCGTCGATTTACGGCGCAATTATAACATGCATGCAACGGGGTGTCAACAAGAAACTGAAAAGATGGTTGACAGAGTGGGCAATATAGCATATTATATATAACGATGGTTAATGCCCATAGAGAGGAAGCCGAAGGCTGGCGTGGTATGCTGATATGACTAGCGGGACGCTTAAAAGCAAGGTCTATGCCGCGGTACTGCGCGGCATCATCAACGGCGAATACACGGCGGATAGTGTGATCAACGAAAAGCGGCTCGCTGAAAAGCTTGAGGTTTCCAAATCCCCTGTGCGCGAGGCGCTGGTCGAGCTGTGCTCGCAGGGCGTGCTGCGCAGTGTGCCGAGGCTGGGGTATATCGTCGTGCGCTATACCGACCGAAACATCCGAGACATCTTGCAGTTTCGTACGATGCTCGAATGCGGATGCTTAATGGAGAGCTTTGACGACATCACCCCGACGCAGTTGTGCAGGCTGGAGAGCGTTGTCGAAACCGAATTTCTGTTCCTGTCCCAGAACGACGCCAAGGACTATTGGAGCGGCACGCTCAACTTTCACCTGACTCTCGTGTCTTTTGCGGAAAACGAGTTCATCTACGGCCAGCTGCGCGCGGCGCTCGACACGTCGATGCGCGCCTATCTTCAACTCTACTGGGACCGTTGGCAGGACAGCGCCTTCATGCAGCCGTCAATTCTGCACCGGCAGATTGTCGAATGCATTCGCCGCCATGACCGCGACGGGGCGGTCGACGCGCTCAGGCGAGACATCAATACGTTTCGAACGCTCAAATAACGCTCATAGGAGTTCTTTGGCATGGATAAGCGGATATACGACGGCTATATCAAAATCCTTCGGCACGAGTTGGTTCCGGCGCTGGGCTGCACGGAGCCGATCGCCATCGCGTTTGCCGCCGCAAAGGTGCGCGAGGTACTCGGCACATTCCCGGAGCGCATCGTAGCGCACTTAAGCGGGAACATCATCAAGAACGTCAAGAGCGTCACCGTCCCCAACTCCGGCGGACAGCGCGGCATCAAGGCCGCTGCGACGCTCGGCTGTGTCGGCGGCAACGCGGCGCTGACCTTCGAGGTGCTCGCGTCCGTGACCGAGGCGGATATCGCCCAAACGCGCGAATTGGTTGCGGCGGGCTTCTGCGACGTGAAATACGCTCAAGGCAAGGATAAACTCTACATATGCATCGAGGCGACGGGCGGCGGGCAGCGCGCGTCGGTGACTGTCGAGCGTGAGCATACCAACATCACCCGCATCGAAAAAAACGGTGCGGAACTGCTCCGATCATCCGAGCGCACGAAGGCCGAAGAAGGGGTCGACAAATCACTGCTGAGCGTTCGCGGCATCGACGAATTCGCGCGTACGCTCGACGTTGAGGATGTCCGGCCGATCCTCTCCCGGCAGATCGAGATGAACCGAGCCATATCCGACGAGGGGCTCAAGGGTGGCTACGGCGCGGAGGTCGGCAAGCTATTGATGGCGGTCGAGGGCGGTACGGTCGAGGGCCGCGCAGCCGCGCGCGCAGCCGCCGGCTCCGACGCGCGGATGAACGGATGCAGCATGCCGGTGGTCATCAACTCAGGCAGCGGCAACCAGGGCATGACCGTGGCGCTCCCGGTGCTCGAGTACGCCGAGACTTGGGAAAAGGGCGAAGACGATCTCATGCGCGCGCTTGTGCTCGCAAATCTCGTATCGGTCCACATCAAGCGCCACATCGGCAACCTGTCGGCATTCTGCGGCGCAGTCAGCGCCGCCTGCGGCGCGGCGGCGGGTATCGCCTTCCTCGCCGGCTGTGGGTATGACCAAATATCAATGACCATTACCAACACGCTGTGCAACGTCGGAGGTATTGTCTGCGATGGCGCAAAGAGCTCCTGCGCGGCCAAGATCGCCTCCGCCGTCAACGCGGGCACCCTTTCCTTCCGCATGGCGCAGAACTACAAAACCTTCTACGTCGGCGACGGTCTCGTCGGGCGCGACATCGAACAAACCATCTGCAACATCGGCCGCCTGGGCCGCGACGGCATGAAGTCCACCGATGTAGAAATCTTGAACGTCATGGTCGGGGACTAGCGGCCGATGCAAATGACTCCGCTCCAAAAACGAGATCGTCCCGAATTGTATGCAAACCTCCCTGCCATAGGTCCGTCGCGCTCATTTTTCAGTCATGGTTTCCGCCTTCTTTCCTTCCCTCGGAAGTATACCATGACCCCGTATTTTCTGTGCAGTTTAGTGCAGCCTATCCCGACCGCCCCTTGTTCGTTTCGAGGGTGAGTCTCCTTTAACTCCGGCCTGAGCGCTTGCGATCGATCAGCACCGCGGCGATGATGATCGAGCCCTTGACCAGCTGCTTGTAGAAGGCCTCGACGCCGATCAGATCCATGCCGTTGTTGATGACGCCGATCATCATGGCGCCCAATACCATTCCGCCTACGGTGCCGATGCCGCCGGTGAAGCTGACGCCGCCGATGATCGCGCCCGCGATGGCGTCGAGTTCGTACCCCACGCCCATCGCCGGGGCGGCCGATTTGAGCCGGGAGGCCATCAACGTGCCGGCCAACCCCAGCAGCGCACCTTCGATCACGTAGATCAGCATCTTCACCTTGTCCACATTGATGCCGGCCACCCGCGCCGCGTCCTCGTTGCCGCCTACCGCGTAGGCGTAGCGGCCGATGGGCAGCTTGCGCATGGCGAAGTTCATACCCAGAACGATTGCGAGGAAGATGACGACCGACCACGGAATCAGCCCGTTTCCGTCGATTGAAGACGTGCCCAGGTAGTTGAATGCGGCCGGAAACGAGCCCACCGGCATGCCGTGCGCCAGGATCAGCGCCAACCCGCGCGCGATGGACTGCGTGCCCATCGTCACGATGAACGCCGGAATCCGCCCCTTGGCCACGATCGCGCCGTTGAGCAGCCCGAACGCCACCCCCGTCGCGATGCCCACCGCGAAGCCCAGCACCGGCGGCAGCCCGAGTCCGCCGGTGCCGGTCGACACAGTCAGACCGGCCGTCACGCCGCACAGCGCGAACATCGAGCCGATCGACAGATCGTTGCAGTTCATGATAATCAGCATGCCCACGCCGATTGTGGCGATGCCGATCGCCGATACCTGCTTCAGGATGGTCACCAGGTTGCCGATGGTAAAGAAGCCCTTGGCGAAAATGCCGAGCAGCAGCACGATGGCGAGAAAGCCGATCAGGATGCCGTTGCTGCTCAGCATTTGCCTAAGCGCCGGGCGGTCTTTGAAAACGCGTTTAGTCTGGGTCATGCTAATCCCTCCATCGCCGACCCAACGGCCAGCGTCATGATCGCGTCGGGCGTGGCTTCCTGCCGGTCCAGCAGGCCCGTCACCACACCCTCGTGCAGCACGAGGATGCGGTCGGACATGCCCAGTACCTCCGGGAGCTCGGATGAAACCATCAGAATGGATTTCCCGGAGCATGCCAGACCGCTCATCAGCCGGTGAATTTCCGCCTTGGTCTTGACGTCGATGCCGCGCGTGGGTTCATCCAGAATGATGATGTCGGGATCGGCGCTGAGCGCCTTGGCGATCGCGACCTTTTGCTGATTGCCGCCCGACAGGTTGGCGCACACGGTAGCGCTGCCGCCCATCTTGATTTGAAGCTTTTGCTGGTATTCATCGCAGCGCGCCCCTTCCAGCTTCTTTCGGATGAAGCCATTGCGGACGCACTTGCGCACCGACGACAACAGGATATTGTCCCGTACGCTGAGCTTCAGCACCAGCCCGTTGCGCTTTCGATCCTCGGGCACCATGACGATGCCGCGTTCGATGGCGTCGGTGGGGATGCCGATCTTTACGGGCCGGCCGTTAAGCAGGATCTCGCCCGAGTCGGGCCGCCTGACGCCCATGATGCACTCCATGACCTCGGTGCGGCCCGCGCCCATGAGGCCCGCGAAGCCCAGGATTTCGCCGCGCTTCAGGCGGAAGCTGACATCGCGGAACTTGCCCTTAAGCGAAAGGTTTCTGACCTCGAGCACCGGCTCGCCGATCGTTCCCACCTGCTTGGGGAATAGCTCCGACACGTCCCGGTTGACCATCATGCGGATCAGCTCGCGCTCGGGTACATCCGCGACGCTGCCGGAGTATATGAATTTTCCGTCACGCAGCACGGTGACCGCCGTACAGACATTGTAGATTTCGTCCATCTTGTGCGAGATGAACACGATCGCCTTGCCCTGCGCGCGCAGTTGCTCGACCATGTCCAGCAGGTATTTGATTTCCGCATGGCTGAGCGCTGAGGTGGGCTCGTCCATGATGATGATTTCGGCATTGTAGGAGACAGCCTTCACGATTTCGACCAGCTGGAACTTGGCCACCGTCAGCTCGCGCATCATGGTGCGGGGGTTCAGGTCCACGCCCAACTTGTCGAGCAACGCCTTGGAATCCGAGTACATCCGCTTGAAATCGATGACGCCCAGCCGGTTGCGCGGCTCGCGGCCCAGGTAGATGTTCTCCATGACCGACATGTGCCTGACCTGGTTGAATTCCTGGAAGATCATGCTGATGCCGGCCTTGCGCGTGTCCATGACCGATTTAAAGCGCACCGGCTCGCCCTTGAACACGATTTCGCCGCTGACCGGGGTGTACAGCCCGATCAGGATCTTCATGAGCGTGGACTTGCCCGCTCCGTTTTCGCCCACCAGCGCGTGAACCTCGCCGCGCCTGAGCGTCAGCGACACGTCGTCCAGCGCATGCACGCCTTGAAAGCGCATGTCGATGTGCTTCATCTCACAGATGATCTCGCCCCGCATGGCGTCCACCTCCCGAAAATGCCGATCCGCGCCGCGCGCGGCGCGGATCGGCGGTTGCCGCGCATTATCAGAAATACTTCTTCGCCAGCGCGTTGCGCCCCTCGGCCAGCTTCAGATACTGATCGATGTTGTCGCCCGTGCATACCTCGTAGGGCAGCAGGAAGTCTTCCACCGCGTTGCCCTTGGCGGCTTCGATCGCCAGGCGCAGCGCGTTCTCACCCTGGCCCACGCCGTCCTGCCAGATCGAGCTGTCCACCGTGCCCGCGACGATCGCGTCCATGATGACCGGGTCGCAGTCCATGCCGCTGAGCTTTACCTTGCCCACCAGCCCCGCGTTTTCGATGGCGGTGACCACGCCGATCAGTTGGCAGTCGGCGTTGCAGGCCACGGCGTCGAATTCCTTGCCCGCCTGGATCCAGTTCTCGACCAGCTTCATCGAGTCGTCCGCCGACCAGTTGCCGGTGTCATGGGCGACCAGCGTGACGCTGGGGTTGGCGTCCAGCACTTCCTTGTAACCCTGCGCGCGCCCCACTTGGGCCGAGTGGCCCAGCACCGCATCCACGTATACGACCTTCATCTCCGGCCCGACCACATCCAGCAGGCGCTGCATTTGCAGCCTGCCCGACTCCACGTCGTCAGAGCCCACGTGCGCCGCCACGTGCTCGCTGTCGGAGGTGGTGTTGACGGTGATGACCGGGATGCCTTTCTCAAACGCGGCGTCTACCGCTGCGGCCGACTGCACCTTGTCCACCGGGTTGATGACGATGGCATCCACGCCCTTGCTGATGAAGGTCTCCACCTGCGAGAGCTGCTTGGCGGCATCATCGTCCGCAAACACCACTTCGAGGTCGATGTCGGGCGCGTGGTTGGCCTGGTATTCCCAAATGCCCGACGTAATGTACTGAATGAAACCGCTCTGATTGCCCTGCATGGTCACGCCGATGTAGACCTTGTCGGCTTCGGCCATGACGAGCGTCGGGATGCATAGGCACACGAGGACGACAGACAGCACGATGGAAAGCACTCTCTTCATGGTGATTCCTCCCTTTTCATCATTGATGATATATGCCTGGATGGTCGAATCGCACAGCCAACAGAATACCCCGTCAAAACGTACCTTGGTAAGCCTTTTCCGCACAACCTCCTCCTTTTTTATTGACGTTACATGACGCCATCCCAAGTTCCAACCTTGGACTGCATCCGCTCCTGCTGGTCAAACCAGCGCGTAGTGACCACCTTGGACTCCGTGTAGAAGCGCAGAGCGTCCTTGCCCAGGCAGTGCAAATCCCCGAAGAACGACTGCTTGTGCCCGGCAAACGGGAACATGCCTGCCGGCACGGGTATACCCACGTTGACGCCCACCATGCCGCCATGGGTCTCCATCGCAAACCGGCGCGCATAATAACCGCTTTGCGTAAAGATGACCGAACCGTTGGCAAAGCGGTTTTCGTTCATCATGCGCAGGCCCTCGTCAAAGTCGGCGACGCGCTTGACGCACAGCACCGGCCCGAAGATCTCCTCCTGCCCGATCGACATGCCGTCCGTCACATGGTCGAAGATCGTGGGCCCCAGGTAGAACCCCTGCTCAAAGCCGTCCACCGTGGCCCCGCGCCCGTCGAGCACCAATTGCGCGCCTTCCCGGACGCCCTTTTCGATCCAGGACTCGACGGACGCCTTGTGCGCCGCGCTCACGACCGGCCCGAGTTCGGTGCGCTTGTCGTAAGCCGGTCCGATCCGCTTCGTTCCCGCCTGGCGAACCAGCTGCGCGACCAGCGCGTCGGCAATCGAATGCTGAGCAACGACGACCGGCAGCGCCATGCAGCGCTCGCCCGCGCAGCCGAACGCCGAGTTGAGGATGCCGGCGGCCGTGCGTTCAATCGGAGCGTCCTCGAGCACCAGCGCATGGTTCTTGGCCTCGCACAGGCACTGAACCCGCTTGCCGTGCGCCGCGGCGGTGGCATAGATGTGACGCCCGATCGCGGTGGAGCCGACAAAGGTCACCCCCGCGACGTCCGGATGCGTCAGGAGCAGCTCGGCCTCCTTGCGCGAGCAGGTGACGACGTTCACCACGCCGTCCGGCAGCCCGGCCTCCTGGAGCAGCGCGGCCAGCCGAAGCGCCGTCATCGGCGTCATGGAGGCGGCCTTGAGCACCAGGGTGTTGCCGGTGGCGATGCACATCGGCATCATCCAGCCCATCGGGATCATCGCCGGAAAGTTGAACGGTACGATGCCCGCGAACACGCCGATCGGCTCCCGATAGAGCGTCGAGTCAAAGCCGCTGGTCACGTTCATCAGGCTCTCGCCCATCATCAGCGACGGCGCGCCGCACGCCACCTCGACCGGCTCGATCACCTTGAGCAGGTCGCCGCGCGCCTCGTCCCAGTTCTTCCCATGCTCGCGGCACAGGCATTCGGTGAGCGCGTCCATGTCGCGCTCGATCAGTGCGCGGAACCGATACAGCACGCTCACCCGCTTGGCGACCGGGGTGGCGCTCCACCGGGGGAACGCCTCGCGCGCCGCGCCGATGGCCGCCTCCACCTCTTCCTGCGTGCAGCAGGGCGTCCTGGCGATGACCGCTCCGGTCGACGGATCGTAGACGTCCATCGTAGCTTGCGCCGCGCTTTGCGCGAACCGCCCGCCGATGAATGGCTTCAGGGTTGAAATGCTCATGCCCGACCTTCCTTTCTCGCAACCGCGCGGCGCGCCTTGGCGCAAATGTCCGCGCAGGTCAGGTTAAACCGCTCCATCAGGTACTGCTGCGAGCCTACCTCGCCGAACACATCGGGCACGCCCACCCGCTCGAGCGGCGCCGGGCAGTGCTCCGACAGCACCTCGGCCACCGCAGAGCCCAGCGCCCCAATGATGTTGTGGTTTTCGCAGGTCACCACCGCGCCGGTTTTTCGCGCGCTCTCGATCACGCGCTCCCGGTCGAGGGGCTTGAGCGTGAACATATCCAACACCCGCGCCTCGATGCCCTCGTCGTGTAGCTGCCGCGCCGCCTCGAACGCCTGGTGCACCATGATGCCCGACGCGATCAGCGTGACGTCGCCGCCCTCGCGCAGCAGCGCCGCGCGCCCGATCTCAAATTGCGACCCGTCCCGATACAGCCGCACACCCTGTTTGCGCGCGATGCGCAGATAATCGACGCCCTCGCTCGCGGCGATCTGCCTGACCAGCGCGCGCATCATCACGGTGTCGGACGGCTCCACAATCCGCACGCCCGGGATGACGCGCAGGATGCCCGCGTCCTCGAGCGCCATGTGCGTGCCGCCGTTCACCGCAGCCGTCACGCCCGGATCGGCGCCGACCAGCTTGACGGTCAATCCCGCGTAGGCGCAGGAGATGTAGAGCTGATCGTAGATTCGCCGCGAAGCAAAGACCGCGAATGTGTGCAGAAACGGAATAAATCCGCGCCGCGAAAGTCCCGCCGCCAGTCCGCAAGCGTTGGCCTCCTGAATGCCACAGTTGAGGTGGCGCTCGGGAAATCGCTTGATGAACGGCGCGGTGCCGACGGAGCTGCTCAAATCGCAGTCGAGCGCGAACACCCGCTCGTCGGCCTGCGCCGCCTCGATCAGCGCCTCGCAGTAGGCCGCGCGCATTTCCACGGCATCCTGCTCGAAGCTATGGACAAGCTCTACCACCTGACATCCCCCCTCGGATAGCTTCCATCGGCATAGCGCCGCTCGATTTCATCGATCGCGCGCTCGGCCATCGCCTGGTCGATGACCATATAGTGGTTGAAGGCCGCTCGCTCCGCGTCCAGGCAGCCCAATCCCTTGAACGTGTCCAGCACGATCAGCGAGGGCGCGCCGCGCAGAGCCTTGGCGCACTCGATGGCGCGCGCGATGTCCTCGGCGTCGTAGCCCCTACAGGTCTGGACATGCCAGCCAAACGCCCGGAATTTGCCCGCCAAGTCGGCATGGGCGCGGATACCCTTCACGGGCCCGTCGAGTTGCTTCTTGTTGTCGTCGATGAACACGACGAACCGATCGAGCGCAAGCTGCGTCGCCAGCTCGGCCCCTTCCCAAACCTGTCCCTCCTGGCACTCGCCGTCACCCAGCACGCAGTAAGTGTAACCGGGAAGGCCTTTGAGCTTGCCCCCGTAGGCGATGCCCAGCGCGCTCGACATGCCCTGCCCGAGCGACCCGGTCGTCATGTCGATGCCCGGCGTCTTCAACCGATCGCAATGGCTGGGCAGCATGGTGCCGCCCCGATTGATCGACCGCAGCGCCTCCATTGGATAATATCCCTTGAGCGCCAGCGCGGCGTACAGCGCCGGGCCGCAATGCCCCTTGGAGAGCACAAACCAGTCGCGCTCCGGCCAGTCGGGTTCCTCCGGGCGCACACGCATCACGCCGCCGTACAGCACGCCCAGCAGATCGCAAATCGACATCGCGCCGCCGATGTGCCCATAGCCCGCGTTCGCCAACGCGCGGATCGTCTCGATGCGAATGTCGGCGCTCAGCCGCCGCATCGCCCCAATATCATACGCCATGGTTTACTCCCTTTCCGTAAGGCCGGTGCTGCCCGACGGGCAGCCGATGCCCGCGCTGACTTCCTTGGCCGCGTCCATCATGAGCCGGATGGATTTCTCGAGATCGGACGCGCGCACGGTGTGCTTGGGCCCCGATATGCCGATGCTGTAATAGACGGAGTTCCGATAGTTGAAGACCGGGACCGCCACGCACCGCACGCCGATCGACATCTCCTCGTCGTCGATCGCATAGCCCTGCCGCCTGATCTGTTCGAGGTGGCTCATCAGCGTGTCCTCGTCGGTGATCGTATGCTCGGTGTAGCGTGTAAACTCATAGCCCGCGAGCAAGGCGCGCAGCGTCTCCGGACGACGGTACGCCAGAATGCACTTGCCGACCGAGGAGCAATGGAACGGCTCGATCATGCCCACCGTGGCGGACAGGCTGTACGCGCGGCTTGAGCGCACCTGATCGACCACGTACACGCAGTTGTTGTTGAACGCGCACAGGTGAACACTCTCGCCCAACCGGCAACTGAGGTCGAGGATGATGGGACGCGCGATGGCGATGACGTTCAGGCTGTTCTTGAGCGACTCACCCAAGTGCAGGATCCTGAACCCCAGCCGGTACTTGCCGGTTCCCTTGTCGATCTGCACCATGTCGTGCGCGCGCAGCGTGTCCAGCAGCCGCGACACCGTCGATTTGTTGACCGACAGCATCTGCGAAAGCTCGGTCACGCCCAAGCTGTTGCGTTCGGCGATGTGCGACAGGATCCTGATCGCCCTGTCCAGCGATTGAATCATGTAAGCTCCACCCTTCGTCCCCTGATGATGTCGGCAAGGCGGCGGGCGCGCTCGTCGCCCTCAAGGTGCGCCATGAAGCGCTCGCTCTGCGCGATGGGCGAGAGCAGAGTGCGGTCGAGTGAGGAAAGGATGTCCGGCAACGCGCGGTGCGCCGCACGCGAGATGCCCCCAAGCGCGTCCCGGCTCTCGCGCTGGCTCCGGGCCCGCTCGAGCGGATAACCGCGTCCTGGCGGGTCGGCCAGCAGCTCACGCACGATATACGTTAAATTGATGTCGCCCGCCCAGCCGTAGCCCTTGTTGAGCGCGAGCGAGATGCAGTTGCCGCCGTTGATCTGCGTAAACAGCCACGCGTCGAGCGGCGTCTCGACGAGCCCGCAGCACACGCCCGGAAACTGAAGCGCCGCGTTCAGAAACCCCTGGCCGGTACCGCAGCCCCCGACCACCAGGTCGCACGCGCCCACGCCCAGCAGCACGCCGGCCATGATGCCGGTTTGCAGATAGGTCAGCTGGGGCTGCTCGTCCGGGTGCGCCATCCCCAGGTTGAGCACCGTGATCTGCGCGTGCGCCTCAAGCGCGAAAAGGATGTCCCGATTGCGCGCGCACGCGCTTACCTCGTTGAGCACCGCGATCTTCACGCGCGATACGCCTCCATTTCATCGATCGTCACCGGCCTCATCTCGCGGCCCGAGCGAATCGCAGCCAGCGAGAACTTCAGCACCTCGCGCCCGTCCTCGCCCGTCAGCACGGGCGGCCGTCCCTCGTAAATGGCGTCCACGAAGTCGCGCGTGGAATCGACGAACGAATCCGCCCAATCGTCGCGCAGGTTATGGTAGCTTTTGAGCGCGCCGTCGCGGTACACCATCAGCGTGGGGATGTTCAGCATCTTGCCCGTGCAGCGCGTAACCCACAAAACGCCCTTCGTGCCGGTGATCTCCACCCGCTCGTCACATGCGTAGTAATCGGAATTGATCTCGAGGTCCTTCGACCAGGTGATGTCGAACACGCCGAAGCGCTCGGAGTCTTTGTAGCGCCACACGATGACCGAAGGCGCGTCCTGATAGAACTGCACCATCTTACCCGTCTGCCGGTCGGCGTACATCTCCCCCTCCATCGGCGTATGCCCGATGAACGCGAACACGCGCTCGGGCTCGCCCATGAAGTAGCGCGCGATCGAGAACTTGTGGTTGCCGTCGTCAAACACCAACTCCCCGCCGCCGCTCAGTTCCTCCTGCATGCGCCAGGTCCAGCTCGCGGGGTCGACGCGCCAGCCGTGCTTGCCGCTGCCGGCGTTCATCTTGAGCCGGATGGACAGCGGTTCCCCGATCGCGCCCTCATCGATCAGCTCCTTGGCCTTCACATAGGGTGGGTAGAACACGAAATTCTCGTATACCTTGAGCTGAACCCCCGCCTGGCGGGCCGCCTCGATCATCCGGTCGCATTCTTCAAGCGACATCGCCATCGGCTTCTGCACCGACACGTGCTTGCCGGCCCGGCAGGCCTGCACGGTCATCTCGCAGTGCAGGTGGTGGGGCACCAGCAGATCGATCACGTCGATCGCCGGGTCGCATAGCGCCTGCGCGTAGTCGGTGTACACCACCCGCGCCCCGGTCTCAAGCGCAAACGCCTGCGCGCGCGCCTCGTCCACGTCGCACACCGCGTACACCTCGGCGTGCGGATGATCCTTGTAGCCCAAGCAGTTGAGCGTCGCAATGCGCCCGCAGCCCACAATGCAAATCTTCAGCTTATCCACAGCGTCTTCCTCCGTCACACCGTTTCCTGGCCGAGCCCCTCGAGGTATGCGGCGCGGCGCTGTTCCATATAGGCCGGTACCGGCACATCCCACCAGCCGAATGCCTCGCCGCCGGAGTGCGGGTATTCGCGGCACACGCGCACGTGCAGCAGCGTCGGCTTGCCGCCCTCGAGCGCCCGCTTCAGCGCGCCCTTAAGCTCGCCCGGCTGTGACAGGCGCTCCGACGCGATGCCGAACGAACGGGCGATCTCGGCAAAGTCGGGCGAGTAGGGCGCGCCGTCCGCCTCAAAGTCGTTGCCGAAGGTGTGCTCGACGCCCAGCACGTCCGATTGCAAGTCCTTAATGGCCATCCAGCCGCTGTTGTCGGCCACGATCACCACCACCGGCACGTCGTATTGTTTCAGGAACGTAAGCTCCTGCATGGTCATCATGAAGTCGCCGTCGCCCATCAGCGCGATGACGGGCGCGTCGGGGGCGGCCAATTTCGCGCCGATCGCGGCCGGCATGGCCCAGCCCATCGTCGAGAATCCGCCGCTCGTCAGGTGCCGTTGCCCCTTTTTGAACGCAAACTCCTGAAACGCCTGCGCCTGCGTATTGCCCGAAGAGGTCGCGAGGATCGCGCCCTCCGGCAGGCACTCGTTCAATTCTCCGATCAGCTGGGATATGGTGATCTGCTCATGGTGTACCGCGCGTTTGTCCTTGAGCGAGCGCCGCCATTGCGCCTTGAGCTCGGCCATCTCGGCGTGATAGGCCTCGCGCCCGGTCGCCGCGTCGCCGTAGGCGGTCAGCAGCTGCCCCATCACCGTTTGGACGTCGCCCAGCACCCCTACGTCGCATGGGTAGTTTTTCCCCAACTCGCCCGGCTCGATGTCCACGTGGATCAGGCGGGTATCGGGGAATTTGAATCCCGCGCCGTAGCGGTACGAGCAGGTGGTCTCGTCGGCAAAGCGCGTGCCCAGCGCCAGCACCACATCGGCGGTCTGGGTCAACCGCAGCCCGACCGGCGTGCCCTTGGAGCCGGTGTGAAACCCATTGAGCGGATGATCCTCGGGGAACACGCTCTTGCTCGCCATGGTGGTGATGACCGCCGCGCCCCACCGTTCGGCCAGCTCGACCAGCCGGTCCTCCGCGCCGAACAGCGCGCCGCCGGCCAGGATCACCGGGCGCTTGGCGCCGCGCATCAACTCCGCCGCGCGGCGAATCAGCCCTTCATCGCCTGCCCCCGCGCGCAACGCGCGGTGCTTTGCGGGCTCGGGCAACTGGGTTTCGAGCGCGTCCGCCTGCACGTTCATCGGCAGCGCCAGCACCACCGGGCCCCTGCGCCCGCCGAGCATCTGGTTGAACGCGCGCTGCATGATGCGCGGCAGCTGCCCGACCGACTCGGCGCGCCAGGCGCGCTTGCACAGCGGCTCGAGCGCGCGCAGGAAGTTTGAGTCCTGATAGCGCTCGATTTCCTGCAGTACGCCGACGCCTTTCATCTGCACATGCGTGTCGCCCGACACCTGGAAGATCGCGCTCGAATCGACATAGGCTGTCGCCAACCCGATCGCCGTGTTCATCGCCCCCGGCCCGATCGAGGTAAACACGCACAGCGGCTCTTGCTTGATGCGAAAATAGCCGTCTGCAATGTGAAGCGCCGTCTGCTCGTGCTTGACTTGCAAATACTTGATGCCGCCCGACCGGCCGCTTTCGCGCAGCGCATCGAAAAAGCCCAGCACGCCGTGACCGGGAATGCCCAGCGCGTAGGGCACGCCCTCTTTTTCCAGGTATTTGACTACGATCTGCCCGCCCGTCAATTTCATGTCGCTACGCTCCCTTGCCTAATCTGCTTAAGACGAGGTAAGTATAGCAAAGCCATCGGCCACCTACAACCTCATAACCGAAACACGGTTGCGCATTGTGCAACTGATACGGGAAAACTCAACAAACCAAGCCGTTTGGCTACCATTCCGCCCTCTATCGGCTCGGATTATTATAATGTTATGGCATTTGCGGATGGTCTTCTTTCAGGTGTAGGCGGAGTCTTCCACGCTGCGCTTGGCAGAGGGTGCCGGGGTTGGCATACTGAATGATAGATCGGCCTTGGCGACTTTGCGGAGCTGGCGGTTGAAGCCCTCAATGGTGTTGGCCGTATGGATGATTCCGCGAATCTCTCCGGGTACTTGAAATAGGCGGCTGCCCGTCCAGCCCGCCCTCCAGTCCCCTATCTACGAAACCGCCGATCATCGCCCGAAAGAATTCCCGGATGTCCTCCATGGATTCGGTTCCTGCTCCCGCCGTAAGCCCGACGGGCCGTCCCCGGAACGCTGCATTCATATCCGCCGCCCGGATAACAGTCGTACAAATGCGGCCTCAAACCGGGCATCATCTTCCTTCGTGCGCTTTGGCGGGCCCTTGGTTCTGCCGCCGCCCCTGCGCACCTTTTGCCCGATGTGCCGCTCCAACAGCAGCTTATCAATGTTCTCATTCGTAAAGACCAACCCGTTTTGGTTGACGGCCCTCGCGCCCTTGCCCAGCACCATGGCGGCAAGTCCAAAGTCCTGCGTCACGACGATATCCTCGCGGGTCAGGAGGCCCATCAGAGCGTAGTCCACGCTGTCGGCCTGCTTGTCTACCGTTATTACTTGGCTGTACCCGTCGTTATGTTCATGGGATGTGTCCATCAGCATGGTGACGGGAACGCTTCCTTGTCTTGCCAGCCGGACGATGATCTGTTTGACCGGGCAGGCGTCGGCATCGACCAGGATTTTCATGACAGATCTCATTTCTGAATGATGATATACCCCGGTTCCAATATAGCCCAGTCACCGGAACCTGTCAATCGTGCGAGCGGTAATGTGGATTGGCATTACGCCAGGACAATGCTGACCCCCTGTTTTGCGATGCGGTCCAGTTGCGCCTCGTTCTCATCGGTCTTGGTCGTGACCAGGGTATCAATGTCATGCCAATCGCAAAACACGTAGATGCCCCGGCGGATAAATTTGGATGAATCCAAGACCGCAATGCGCTTGTCCGCGCATTCGGCGGAGGCCTTCTTGACCGTCAGCTGGATGGGATAGGACAGCGTAAGCCCCGCGCAGTTGTGGACACCCGTGCTGCCGAGAAAGGCGATGTCCACATTGATCTTCCGATAGAACTCTTCGACCTCCAGGCCCAGAATCGTATCCATCTTCTTGAACAATGCGCCACCCGGAATCGATACATTGTATTTTTGGGCGGCGTACAAGGCGGATGACATGGAGTGGGTCACGATGTCCAGATCGGTGATCCGGTCGTCGTTCAGCAGATGGCTGATGATGGCATTTACCGTGCGGCCGGAATCCAGCGACAGGGTGGTACCGCTTGCGACAAATTTGGCCGCCGTCGCCGCGATGCGCTTCTGCTCCTCATCAAAGATGCCGGCGACAGTTTCTTCGCTGTCCTTGACGTGAGCCGAACCTCTGGAGCGGTAGATTAGGTTCCTTTCCTCCAGCACCAACAGATCCCTGCGGATGGTGGTCGGCGTGACATGGAAGCTCTGGGAGAGCTCTTCGATGGTGGCGCTGCCCTTTCGCAGCAAGATGGTATAGATTTGATCAAGACGATAGGCATTGCTCAAAAACATCATCTCCTTTGTGCTGTGGTATGGCGAGAAGTCACGACAAACGAATGGAATCCTGACAATGTACATCATATACCATCCTTGCGGGCGTGACAATACCAAATATTGCCGAGTTCTATCGTTTGTTGAAATCGATACAACAATACGAACAAGAAATTCGCCACTGTTATCCATACGAACATGCGCAAAAAACATATCGTCCCATTTCGATTGCTTTTGGGAATGGCTATTGACAAGACGTTTCAAACGGAGAAATATGCGATTGCATCATAAAGCGACACGATTGAACAACAATTATCCAAAACTTGCTGCAATAAATGGATTAATTTTATGCAGATGGTAGAAGTTGTATTTATAACAATGATGCGGGCGGGGATGTTCGCAGTGATCTAAAATTTGCGAAATGATGTCCCTTGCGCACAAGGTATTTGCGCGACGTAGGCGCGGATATAGACAAACATTCATGGGGAGGCAGAAGAATGAAAAAGGTTGTCGCGTTGTTCCTGGTTCTCGTAATGAGTTTCGCACTCGCTGTGTCCGGTGCCGCCGGAGCCGCCGCCGAAGGCAAGAAGGAGAAGATTCTGTTCTTCACCGCCTTCATCGGCGACTTTGGTCTGTCCGACATGGGTCACCGTGCCGTTCAGGAGATCGCCGAGAAGTACAACATGGAGTACACCCTCGTCGAGTACGGCGCATACGACCCCGCCTTGGCCGTCAACTGCTTCTGGGATGCACTGGAGACCACGCATTACGATTATTTTTTCGGCCCCACTTGGTACATTGAGAACATCATCGACGAGGCCGCCGCGCAGTATCCCGATACGACCTTTATCCATTATGATGTCGGCAAGGGCGTCACGTTCAACCAGCCCAATGCCTACGGCATTACCTTCGCGCAGAACGAGTCCTCTTTCATGGCGGCCATTTTGCAGGCGCTCATGACCAAGAAGGGCAAGATCGGCTGCATCTCGGCCGACAGCCCCATTCTAAACGACTTCAGCACCGGCTGGCTGGCCGGCGTGAAGTATGCGAAGAAGGAGATGGGTCTGGACATCTCCTGGATGCACTCCTACATGGCCGAGACCAGCATGTCCGCCGTCTACGAAGCGATGAACGTCATGTACGACAACGGCTGCGACGCCGTGTGGCCGATCACCGCGCAGATGATGCTGGCCGGCGCTCAGGCCGCGGAGGAGCACGGCGGTATCGCGAACGGCTACTTCATCATGGGCTGTGACTACGACCAGTGGTCCTACTTCAAGGGCCTGGCCGACAAGGACGCTTCCTCGGCCGTCGGCTACCAGAACATCCTGACCTCGATCACCAAGAACATCGCGTCCTCTGCGATGGCGATCATCGACAGCGTGAAGGGCGACCATTCCATCGCCCCTGGCAACCAGGTATGGGGCGTCTGCAAAAACGGCGTCGGCTACCTGGAGAACGAAAACTTCCTGAACAATGTCCCGGCCGATGTGCAGGCCAAGTTGAAGGAGATCATCGAGAAGATTGGCACCGGCGAGATCGTGGTTCCTTCCTACTATGATTTCGACAGCTACGAAGCCTTTGCCGCCTACCGCGACAATCCCGACGCCGAGTTTGCAAAATAAGGACGTTCCGGAGGGGCGAGGGAAGGACCTTCCCTCGCCCCTCCCTTCATTTAAGAGAGCATTCAAAGAAGGAACGTGAGAGCATGGCGAGAGAACTTCTGAGAATGGAAGGGATCACCAAGATATACCCCAACGGCTTCAGGGCCAACAGCGATGTGACCCTTTCAGTAAATGCGAATGAGATTCACGCCCTGATCGGCGAGAACGGCGCCGGCAAGACGACGCTGATGAAGATCCTCTTCGGCTTGGAAAACTGCCAGGCAGGGAAGATCTACATCGACGGCGAGGAAGTTCACATCGCGGGTCCGCTGGACGCCATCGCCAAGGGTGTTGGCATGGTGCATCAGCACTTCATGCAGGTGCCCAATCTGACGGTTGCGGAAAATGTGGTGCTCGGCATGGAACCGGGCCCCGGCTTCATTTTCGACGGCAAGGCGGCCATCCGAATGACCCAGGAGGTCAGCGACAAGTACGGCCTCGGGGTCAATTCCGATATGCTGATCCGCGACCTCACGGTTGGCCAGAAGCAGAAGGTGGAACTGCTGAAGGCCTTGGCCCGCGGGGTCAAGGTGCTGATTCTGGACGAACCCACCGCCGTGCTCACCCCTCAGGAGACCCGAGAGCTGTTTGCGCAGCTCAAGCATCTTCGGGACATGGGCTACGGCATCATCTTCATTTCGCACAAGCTGGACGAGGTCATGGAGCTGTGCGACCGCGTGACCGTGCTGCGCCACGGCAAATTGACCGGCAACGCCGACATCGAGGAGCTCGACCCGGCGAAGCTATCCAAGATGATGGTAGAGCGGGAGGTCGACCTGACCATCGACAAGGAAGGGGCGCAGCCGGGGAGGACCGTCCTGCATGTGGAAGGGCTGAATTACCTGGACGATTTCGGCAAGCGCGTCCTCAACGACCTGTCCTTCGGCGTGCGCGCCGGCGAGGTCGTGGGCATCGCGGGCGTGGAGGGCAACGGTCAAACCGAACTGTCCGAGATCCTCTCCGGGCTGCTCAAGCGCACCTCCGGCCAGGTTACGCTCAACGGCGAGGAAACGGGCGAGAAGAGCATCGCCGAGATCCGGAAACTGGGGCTTGCGCACATCTCCGAGGACCGCATGAAGTTTGGCATGGCAAGCACGCTGTCCATCCGCGACAACATCCTCGCCACCTACCTGGCCAGCGGCCGGTTCAATAAGGGCCAGTTGCTGAGCATGAAGAAGCTGGACGAGTTTGTCAACGGGTGCATCGAAAAATTCGAGATTGCCTGCACGGGCGGCAATGAAAATGTGAAGTTCCTGTCCGGCGGCAACATTCAGAAGGTGATCGTGGCCCGCGAGTTTTCCGGCGACGCCAACTTCATCATCGCCAACCAGCCCACCCGCGGCATCGACGTCGGCACCTCCGACCTGATTCGCCGGCTGCTGGTCAAGTGCACCCGAGAGGACAATGCCGCCGTCTTGCTCATATCGTCGGACCTTTCTGAGATCATGGAGGTTTCGGACCGCCTGCTTGTCATGAAGGACGGGGAGATCGTCGCGCAGTTCTTGGACGTCAAGGGCGTTTCCGGCAACACCCTGGGCGAGTACATGCTGGGCGTCAAGCGGATGTCTCCGGAGGAGAGGGGGGACTTGTTTTGAAAAAGGTTCAGAGAATCGACTATATGTATGAGGCCTTGCGCGTCGTGCTGGGCATCGTCATCGCGTACACGCTGTGCCTGGTAATCATCGTGATGCTGACCGGCGTGGAGGGATGGCAGGACGCGCTGTACAATTTCGCCATCGGTCCGTTTACCAGCAGGCGCCGCTTCGCCCAGGTGCTTTCCCGCATGGCGCCCTACATGCTGACCGGCTGCGGCATGTGCTTTGTCTACGCCAGCGGGCGTTTCAGCATGATCGGCGAAGGCATCATCAACATCGCCCCCCTGCCGATCCTGTTGGTCATGTTCGGCACCGGCTTCGGGCTGAACGTCATGCCCGGCCTGCCGAAGATCGTCAACCAGCTCATCATCGTGGCGAGCTGCGCGATTACCGGAGGGCTGGTGGCCATGATTCCGGCCTTTGGCCGCGAAAAGCTGGGGGCCAGCGAAACGGTCACATCGGTCATCTTGAATACGGTGTGCATGTACATCACCTTGGCGGTGATCCGAAACACCATCGCCGACCGCAGCAATTCCTACATCGTGACGCCGAAGTATCCCGACGCCATGCGCTTTAGCCGATACTGGGGCAATACCAACCTGAGCGAGGGTATATGGGTCGCGCTGATCGGCGTGGCGATCGCCTGTCTGATCTTCTATCGTACAAAGATGGGCGCGGAGATTCGCATCACCGGTTCAAACCCCTCTTTCGCGAAGTACGCCGGCATCAACACCAACGTCACGCCCTTCATGGGGCAGGTACTGGGCGGCCTATTCGCCGGGGTTGCGAGCGCCGTGGAGAACTTTGGCGCGTACGACCAGTACCAGCTGCCCGCGGTTTTGACCAACATCGGCATGGACGGCCTTATCATCGCGGTCATGGCGAAAAAGCATCCGATATTTGTTCCGCTGACGGCCTTTGTGCTGGCGTACATACGCACGGCGGCTTCGGTGCTGAACACCAACACCAGCATCCCGATCGAGCTCGTCACAATGCTGCAGGCGGTCATCATCTTCTTCGTCGCGGCCGAGGAGTTCCTGGGCAAGAGCCGTCAGAAGGCGATCATTCGGGTATCGCTTGAGCAACGCTAAGGAGGTGTGAGCAAGTGTTAGAGTATATTTCCAACTTCCTATACTCGGTGATTCGCATTTCGACGCCGATCATCTTTGTGGCCATCTGCTCCACCATTTCCGCGCAGGCCGGTCTTTTGAACATGGCCGGTGAAAGCATGATGCTGGTGGCGTCGCTGTCCGGCGTCATTTTCAGCGCGATGTTCCAGAATGTGTGGATCGGCATCCTCTGCGGCATGCTCATGTCCATGCTTATCACCTTAATCCTCTGTTTCGCGGCCTTTGTAATGAAGGTCGACCTCTACCTGATGTCCATCTCCATGAACATGGCCCTGGGCGGCGGCGTGGTGTTCGTCATGTGGGTGTTGACGGGCACGAAGGCCAATACCGCGGGCGCGATCAACGGTCTGGCGCTGGGGAACATCGACATACCGCTCATCAAGGATATTCCCATACTGGGGAGTATTCTGTCCGGCCACAATGTGTTTACCTACCTGGCTATCTTGATGACGGTCGCCGTATGGTTCCTGCTGTTCCGCACCAAGCTGGGCCTCAGGATGCGGGCGATCGGGCAGAACCCCCAGGCCGCCGAATCCGTAGGCATCAACACAAAGAAGATATACACCATCGCGTTCCTGATCGCCGCCGCGGTCGGCGCATTTGGCGGCATGTATCTGTCCATGGGCTATCAGAACTTCTTCTCCAAGGGTTTAACCGGCAGCCGCGGTTTCATCGGCATGGCCGCCGATACCATCGGCAATTCCCAGCCGTTCGGCGCGCTGGTCATGAGCTTCGTGTTTGGCCTGGCCTATGCCATTTCGAATTACCTGCAGCCTGTAATCAACGATTCCTACCTGCTCATGAGCATCCCGTTCCTCCTTTCCACGGTCATCTATCTAATCATTTCCGGATACCGTTCCGGGGCGGAGGGGCGGCGCCTGAAGAAGAAGGCACAGCAGTTGGCCAAGCTGGAGGGCCGCGACCGGGACAGGTGATTCCAAATTACCGCGTGATGTTTTGAAGGAGTGGTGAATGCTTTGAACAAGGCGGATTACTACAACACCATTGGGTTGCAGATCGAGGATCTGCGCGGGCTGGCGGAGGTGCAGACCGAAAAGTGCTTTGACCGCAAGAAGCTCTCGGCGCTGTTGGATGAGCGCGCATATAAAAACCTCAAACGCGTAATTATCACCGGTTGCGGCGACTCCTACTCCGCCGCCGGAGCCATGCTGCCGGCGTTCCGGCTGCACAGCGGCCTTGGGCAGGTGGCGGTTCCCGATCCCATGGATTTCTGCCGGTTCTATGACGAGCGGGAGGTCCTGAAGAATTGCACGAACGAAGAAACGCTGGTCATCGCAGTCAGCGCCAGCGGCGGATCGGATCGGATCGTGGAGATCCTCGCCAAGGGCAATGCGTTGAATGTGGGTTCCATGCTGATTTCCAACAACCCGGATTCGAAGGGCGCGAAGGCTGCGAAGTACATGTATCACGTGGAGACGCCGCCCGGATGCAACTCCCCGGGGCTGCGTTCCTACTTCGCCAGCATGATCGCCATCACGGCCCTGGGCGCGTACATTGGCCTGATGCAGGGCCACATCACCGACGCGCGCTTTGAGGAGGTCAAGCGCGGCATCGTGGCCCACACCAAGGCGTTCATGGCGCACTACGACCGCATCGACGATCAGATGTTCGAGCTTTCCAAGACGTGGAAGCACTATGAAAAGTTTGAAGTGGTGGGCGACTGGGACGAGGGCTTCTCCGCGCAATTTGTGGAGGAAAAGTTCATCGAATGCGCCGGCGTACACTGCACCCATGCCGATTCCGAGGATTGGTGTCACATCAACTACTTCATGAGGGATCCGAAAAACATCGGCACCATCTTCATGGTAAATTCCAGGGCCGCGGACTTTGACCGGATGGTCTACAGCATTCGATCCGCCGTCGCCGTGGGCAGGCCCACGTTGGTCGTGACGGATGCCGACGCGTCCCAATTCCCCGCGGAAGCCGCCGTTTGTACAATCCCCGCCGCGCCGGAGACCTGGCTGATGCCGATGGTCGATTTCGCCCCGGGCTCCATGCTGAGCGCCTACGTCGCGGCCGTCGCCGGCAAGCTGTTTTTCGTCGGCCGTTATGACTTCAGAACGCAGAAATGGAACATGTAACGGAGGGAAAGCGAATGCAAAAGAATGACTTTAACAATACCCTGCGCATGCAATGTTTGGATGTCGAAGCGCTGAGCATGGTGCAGTTCGAACGGTCGGTCGCTTCTTTTCACGGGCTTCTCCCGAACGAGACGGTCAAGCGCGTGAAGCGCATCGTGGCCACCGGATGCGGGGATTCCTTTCTTGCGGCGGCGGAGGCGAGAGCGGCGTTTGCGAAGTATCTGCCCGATGTGGAATACGAAACGCCCACCGGCATCGAGGCCGGACGCTACGTGGATTTTGCGGACAACGAACCGGACACCGTCGTCGTGGCGCTGAGCGTCTCCGGAAGCCCGGCCCGCATTGCCGAGATCCTCGAGCGCGGCAACCGGCACGGCTGCGTTACGATCGCGCTCACGGATGCCGCCAAGTCCCGGGCGGCCAAGACGGCGAAGCTGCTCTATCACACCAATACCCCCGCCGGGGACAATGTCTCGGGCCTGCGCACCTACTATGTTTCCATGATCTCCCTCTACGTCATGGCGGCGGCCATGGCCGAGATCCGAACCGGGAAGGCGCATCTCCAGGATCTGAAGGAGCAGGTCGCCGCCTACAAGGATGCATTCTTTGCACAGATCGGGGCCATCGACGACATCTGCTTTAAAACGGCCGTCGCCTGGAAACAAAAGAAGGTCTTCGAGGTCACGGCGGACGGCCCCATGTTCTTCTGCGGCAAGTTCATTGCGGCGAAGTTTGCCGAGCTGTCGGGCGATGTGTGCTCGGTCATCGACAGCGAGAATTACTTCCATGTAAACAGCCTGATGTACCCCGGCGAGGACATCGGCGAGATGGCGATCATCGCCTCTTATGAGGCGAATGTGGATCGGATCGCCGACACCGTCAACAGCCAGGCAGGGCGCGGAAAACGCGACGTGATCCTCTTCAGCGACAAGGGGCCGGGCGAGCTCGGCATCACCGAAAAGGTCACCCATTGCCCGATGCCGGTTCCGCCCGCCGGGTACGGCTTCCTGCTGCCGCTGCTTGCCTTTATCCCGGCGTCGATCCTGGCCAGCTATCGCGCAGCGACCATCGGCGAGCCCTTCTTCCGGGGCGGCGGCTCCTTCCCCAGCATGACGCTCGGGGACAATCCCATCGTGATCCTATGACGGGCGAGGTAGTATCGGCTATGAAGTATGAGTACATATGCGCCGGCAATGTGATGTTGGACAGCAAGGACTATCTGAACGCCGGCTATGGCTGCGAGGAGTTCATCGGCGGTCCCGCGACCTTTGCCTATACCGGTATCCGCATCTGGACGGACAGCGTGATGCAGGTGAGCCGCGTCGGCGCGGATTACGAGCCGCTGTTCAAGCCCTGGATGGAGCGCAACCGCGTGGAATCGAAGGGGTTTAAGGTGGTCTGCGACCGATCGAATCACACGTACGGCTTTATGCACGCCTATGGCGTCCCGAGGCCCAAGACATTTGACCGGCACAACCTGGACGCCTGGCAGGATCTGGGGTTTATGAAGACCACGCCCGAGGACATCGGCGAATTTACGAAGGACGGCGGGGTCAAGGGGGTCTACATCGCCCAGAACTGCGACGGCGTCTTCTGGAAGAAGCTGGGCGAGATCAAGGCGCGCGACGGCTTCAAGCTCATGTGGGAAATCGAGGGGACCTGGGCGGAAAGGCAATACCTCGATATGGTGACGGATACCTGCCGGTATGCCGACATCTTCAGCATCAATCTGGACGAGACGCGCAAGCTCTTTGACTGCGAGCGCGACGAGGACTGCATAAAGGGCCTACAAACCCTGCCGGTCGACATGACGCTCTTCCGGGTCGGCGAACGCGGGCTGTATGTCGTCACCGCAAACGACGCCATCCATCTGCCGCCGGTGCCCGGCCCGGTTCGGGACACTTTGGGCTGCGGCAACAGCTCCACGGGCGGCGCGTTATACGCCTATGCCGAGGGGAAAGACCCGAGGATGGTGGGTATCATGGCCAACATCGCTTCCGCCCGAAACATCATGCAGTACGGCGTGATTCCCGAGTTTGACTCGATCCGGGAGGAATGCCTGAGGCAGGCGGAGACATTGTACAAGGAGCGCTGAACGATGCGTTACGATTATGTTATAGCGGGCAATGTGATGTTGGACAAGGTCATCTTCCTGGACGCTTCCGAGTCCGGGCGCGAGAACATCGGCGGGCCCGCCACCTTTGCCTACAGCGGCGTGCGGATCTGGACGGACAGCGTCATGCAGTGCAGCAACGTCGGCGCGGACTACGAGCCCCTGTTTGCGCCGTGGATCGAGTTGAACCGCGTCGAGACGGCGGGTTACAAGGTCGTCTGCGACCGGTGCAACCATTCCATCATGCGCTTCATAGATAAGAGCGGCGCATATGCCGCGTATCCCCCGGACGAGGAAGTAGGCGAGGAGGAGCGCTGGCTCAAGAACGACGCATGGCAGGACTTCGGCTACATGAAGACCAGCCCCGAGCAGATCGAGGCCTTTACCAAGAAAGCTGGCGTCAAGGGCGTATATGTCGCGCAAAACGCCGACCGGACCTTCTGGAAGAAGCTGACCGCCATCAAACAACGCGATGGTTTCAAGCTGATGTGGGAGATCGAAGCGCCCTGGGCCTTCAAGCACTATCTTCAGGATATCCGGGAGATTTGCCGGGACGCCGTGGACATTTTCAGCATCAACATCGGGGAGGCGCAGAACCTCTTTGAATGCGAAGGGGACGAGGCTTGCATTGCGGGGCTTCAGGCGCTTGAGGTGGACATGACCCTCTTCCGCGTGGGCGATCGCGGGCTGTATGTCGTCACCGCAAACGACGCGATCTATTTGCCGCCCGCCCCCGGCCCCGTGGTGGATCCCACCGGTTGCGGGAACACGTCCACCGGCTCCGCGCTGTATGCCTATGCGGAGGGAAAGGATCCCCTGATGGTGGGCATTATGGCCAATGTGGCGTCCGGCCAGAACATCCGCCAGTACGGCGTGGTCCCCGATTTCGCCGCGATCCGGGAGGAATCCTACCGGCTTGCCGAGGCGCTGTACGCGCAATACAAAAGATAAGCGCAGCTTATCGATCATGCATCATGGAGGAAGGAACGACTATGGCGACTTGTTTTGACAATCTGAACGGAAAGAAGCTGGTCATCGGCCTCGTGCATCTGGTTCCGATGCTGGGAACGCCCCTTTATCAGGATGGAAATCTGGACAAGATGACCAAGAAAGCCATCGAGGATTGCCTGACGCTGAAAAAGAACGGCGCAGACGGCGGCCTGATCCAAACCGTCGATGTGTATTACCCGAGCACCGACGATACCGACTACGCCCGCGTGGCCGGCCTGGCGGCCGTCACCGCCCGCGTACGCGACGCCGTGGGCGATGATTTCCTGGTCGGCGCTCAAATCATGTGGAACTGCATTACTCCGTCCCTGGCCGTCTGTAAGACTGCCGGCGCGGTCTTTACCCGGTGCACCGCCCTGGCTGGCAACACCGAATCCATGTTCGGCATGATCGAAGCGAATCCCTTGAAGGTCGCCGAATACCGCAGGAAGATCGAGGCGATGGACATCGGCATGCTGGCCGAAATCTCCGGCTATCACCATGTGGGCGAGTACAGCTCGGAAAATGTCAAGTCGCTGGCCCGCACCTCGATGCACCTCGGCGCGAACGCCGTTGAGGTGTGCAGTCGCGACTTTGAGCAGAACGAGCGCCTGGTCAAGGATGTCAAGGCGGCCGGCAACATCCCGGTGATTCTCGGCGGCGGCACCGATGCGGACAACTGCAAGGACCGGCTCAGGTACGCGGACGGGGCGCTGGTCGGCACCGCCTTTGAAGGCGGCAAGTGGGGCGGCCCCATCATCGGGTCCATCGTTTCCGACTATGTCCGGAATGTCCGGGCGCTGGAAGAGGAATTGGCCGCGCGGTAATCATATCGGCGCGCAGGGGGTATGGGCGAATGAAAATCACGAGGAAGAACATATGGGGGTTCCGAAGCGGCACCCCATGGAAGAGCGGCGTCGCGCTCATCTATTATCTTGCGTGCGCCGCGTTCCTCGTGATCGCGATGACCACGCCCCCGCTGATTCCCGCCGGCGCATGGGACGCGGCCGTCGTGAAGCTGTCGTCGTTTGTGCTGTTTGTGTGGATGCTGAGCCCGGCGATTTTCCTGTCTGATACGCCGATGCGGGGGAAATTGCCCTTTTTCAAGGATCGCCGGGCCATGCGTTCGCTGGTAGGGTTGATGATCGTATTCGTCCTCTTCCATTACCTGTTCATGGCGGTGGAGGGACTGCATACGCCGGAATATAAGGCGGCGTTCACCAAGTACATAGGCGCGTCGTTTGACAGGTTTATAGAGGCGGGTTTGGATTGAAACGAATCGAGGGAATGATACCATGAAGTACAAAGGTCAAAAGATGCACTACGCGTGGATGATCGTCGTCGCGTGCATTCTCATGAAGCTCGGTGCAGGCGGCGCGGTGTACTCCATGACGGGCAACTTCGTCACGCCGGTGGTCAAGGAACTCGGATGCCAGGTCAGCGAGTTTACCATGACGATCAGCATCAACGCCATTTCCATGGCGCTGCTCTATACGACGGCCTCCCGCCTCCTTACCACCAAGCGCATCGGCATCGTCATGGGCATCGCTTCCGTGTTGGAGGTGATCGGCCTAGGACTGATGTCGACCTATCGCAACGTGTACATGTTCTATCTCTCCGGCGCGCTCACCGGCGGCGCGGGGGCTTTCACGGGCTTCGTCGCGATTCCCATCGTGGTGAATATGTGGTTCAAAAAGAAGACCGGCACGGTGCTGGGCATCATCATCGCCATCGGCAGCGCGGCGGCCATCGGTTACGGTCTGCTGTCCGCTCAACTGATTACCCACTTTGGCTGGCGAACCGCCTACTTGATCCTGGCCGGCATGGCGGCGGTCATCACGATCCCGGCCGTCTTCCTGATAATCAAAAGCCCCGCCGAGGTGGGCTGCGAACCGTATGGCGCGGACGAGGAGATCCCGTCCAATCAGAATGCCGCGGTTGCGGCCTCCGAGTGGGGCCTGACCCGTCGGCAGGCGTTCCGCCTGCCCATGGTGTACATCGCTTGGATCGCCTGCATTTTCTACAGCTATGGCAGCGGCGTATCCGGCTACGTCGCGCCCTTCGTCACCATGGAACTGGGCCAGAGCATCAACTTCGGCGCGCGCGTCGGGATGTTTATGAGCTTCGGCGGCATTCTGTGCAGTCTGATCCTCGGTTGGATCAACGACAGATTCGGTGTCAAGGCGGGGCTTTTGTGGGGCGCGGTCACCACCACCGCCGGCTTCTTGCTGATGTTCCTGAGCGATCAGAATCCGAACTATGCGTATCTTTCGTCGTTCATCGTGGGGCTGGGCATGAGCATGTACAGTGTGCAGTGTCCGCTGCTGGCCCGCGGCATCGTGGGGGGCCGCCACTATTCGGACATTTGGGCCTTGATGATGATGGCGAACAGCCTGATCGGCGGCGGGCTGTATTCCTCGATCGGCTTGTTCTATGACAAGCTGGGTTCCTTCAAGGGCGCGTTTATCATGGCCATCGCGCTCTTCGTGGCCGCGTTCGTCATCGGCTCGATCGCGATGGACATGGGCCGTAAATACAGACAGCAGCATCCGCATCCGGAGGCGGAGGCGGCATAAGGAGTATGGCAATGAAGGTTACCGGCAGGGATAATCAGGTTAAGCGCGGTCTCATCGGATATCCCGCGTTTGTAGAGGGACTGCTTGCGCGATTGACCGACGAGGCGATCACGAGGGCGATCCCGGATGAGAAGCTGCGCAAGATCAAGCGGGTCATCGTGACCGGCAACGGCGATTCTTACGCGGCGTCGCTGGCCACGAAGGAATTTGGCAGCCGCATGTTTAAGAATACGGACTATCACGCGCTCAGATGCATCGACGTGAGCCGCCATTATGTGTTCCCCACGGAGAAGCCCGAGGAGACCCTGGTCATGGTAATCAGCGTCTCCGGCAGCGGCGCGCGCGTTACCGAGGCGATGCGGCGCGCGACGACCAAGGGCTGCGTTACCCTCGCGATCACCGGCAATCCCGAATCCCGCATGGCGCGGGAAGCGAATCATATTCTGAGGATAGAGGTTGACCGACCCCAGATCCATTCGGTTGCCGACCAGACCAAGTCCTACTTTACGGCCGTCTTCACCACGATCATGCTGGGTCTGCATGCCGGACTGCTGTTTGGCGCGATCACGCTGGACGAGGCGGACGCACAGCGGAGGGAGATCCGGCGCTATGTGAATGCCGTGTGCACGGAAGAGGTGCTTACCCGCGTGGATGACCAGATGTTCGCGTTGGCGGATCGCTGGAAGGATTATCTGGGCTATGACTTCGTGGGCGGTGGGAGCGATTTCGCGACGGCGTACTTCGGCGCGGCCAAATTCTTTGAGCTCTGCGGCTCGCTCAACTGTCTGAACGATTCCGAGGATTGGTGCCATATCGATTACTTCCAAACCAACCGGGATAAGCTGGGCACGCTGGCCGTCGCGTCCGGCAACTGCGCGTCCTTCGGAAGGACGGTGGAGACGATCGGCTCGATGCAAAAGTCGGATCGAAATGTCCTGGTGGTAACCGACGTGGATCGAAGCGAATTCATCGAAGGCCCTTCGGTATGCACGCTGCCGGCGGCGGCGCATGACCACATCAACCCGCTGATGAATTTTATCCCGATCTTTATGCTGGGCAACTATATCGCGATCAAGCGAGGGTATGAGTACTTTGGCGGGATGGATGCCGGCAATCCCCTATTCAGTCAGGAGGGCGGCATCAACACGATCAAGAGCAGCACGATTCTGTACATCGACTGATCTCCGGTTCCCGATCGGCATGCCGATCTTCGGCGTGTGGGAAAGCCGAATTGCGCCGCGATCAGCTTTTGTTTTGGTCGGGCAAATGAGAGAAGGATTATCCGTTCGCGCGGATCATCATTTCGAGTATCTGATTGTCGGTTTCCTTCATGCCCTCGCGGGCGATGGCGGCGACGTTGCTGATGGTCTCGTCGATGGTGCGGCCGGCCAGGCCTTGACCGGCGGGCAGACTGCGATTGCGCTTGACCATCTCAATGGCCAGCATCGCATTGTCGAGCGATACCGATATCTTGGAGGCGCAGCTGGCCTTGGCGCCGTCGCAGAGGATGCCGCCGGAGGTCAGCAGCGTGTTGGTGATGACGCTGCCGATGGCTTCCTCGCCAAGATCCTGCAAATAGCCCAGACCCGCGCCGGCTGCGGCCGCTGCGCTGACCACGCCGCAGAAGGCGGACAGCGTGCCGATCTGCTTCTTGATGTAGATGGCGATGAGGTTTGAGATAACCAGGCCGCGGCGCAGCTTATCGCGCTCCAGATTGTTGTCCCGGGCGTAGACGATGAGCGGCAGGGAGACCGTCATCCCCTGATTGCCCGAGCCGGAGTTGATGACGACGGGTTTGGATGAGCCGGCCATGCGGGCGTCGGAACCGGCGGCTGCGTAGGCGCGGATGCGCGCGCGCGGGTCGTCGGCATAGCTCTCCAGCAGGGTCTTGCCCACCGAAGCGCCATAGTCCTTGCTCAGGCCCTCCTCGGCGATGGCCATGTTGACGTCGATTTCCTGATCGATGCGTTGGCGCAACGGAGCGTCGCGCTCAAAATCAAGCCCCTGCACGAAGGCCAAAATATCCGCCACCGTCATATCCGCCTGGACCTTCCCCGCGGCGGGCGCGGCCTGCGGCGCGGCGCCGGGCAGATGCGCGCCGTTTTTCTTGATGCTGACGAACTGGCTGTGACCGCCTGAGATGATCGCCTCGGCGCTGTCAGATTCGGCGAAGAGCGCGCAGCGGATGTAGAGGCTGTCCTCGCCCCGGACGTGATGCACGCTGACCTTTCCGGCCCTGATGAAGGCTTTGGCGCGCCGGATGTCCTCGGCGCCGACGCGGGTCAATACCTCCAGCCCCTTGTCCGCGTCGCCGCCAAAGCAACCCACGCAGCCCGCCGCCTCGATGCCGGACAGCCCCCCAGTATTGGGTACGACCACGGACTTGGTGTTTTTGATGACGTTGCCGCTGCAGTGGATGTCCATGCGCTCAGGCTCCTTGCCCAAAACCGCGCGAGCCTTGGCCGCGCACAGCGCAATGGCGATCGGCTCGGTGCAGCCCAGCGCGGGTACCATTTCTTTTAAGAGTATCTGCCTGTAATCTGTCATAGCGCTCCTCATTGTTCAGCCACGGGTGGGCCATATATAGACCGACACCTGGCGGAAGCTTATCCCGTTTACCAACGCGCCGCCGTAGACCTGCGCGCCGGCCGTCGCGACGGCGGCGTGCACGTGGATAAACAGCTCGTAGGGGTCGTCCTTGTAGATGCGCTTCATGGTGTCGTCCATCTCCGCCTTGGGCAGTATCTCGCCGGAGAAGGCGAGTATCTCGGCGGGGCCTGCGACGGGCGTGCTGACGGGCTTGATGGGAAAGCTTGAGCCGTCGGGCGCGTTGAACACACAGTCGCTGGCGGAGCCGACCGCGCCCGATACATAGGCGTGGTCGATGCCGTGCTCGAGCGCAAAGGCGTTGATGCGCTCCCTGATATGTTCGCCGCGCGCGATGTTGATGCGCAGGAAATCAGTCATCGGTACCGCTCACTTTCTTGACGGCCTGCGCGGCCGCGATGAGGATGGGGTCATAGACGGGCGCGACCGAGGGCGTGTAGACCAGGTCGAGGCCGTTTATCTGTTCCACCGTCATGCCCATGGTCACGGCGGCCACGAAGACATTCATGCGTCCGGCGATGCTGTCGTCGCCTGAACCTTGAGCGCCCAGCAAACGCCCATCCTTCTTGTCAAAGACCAGCGTGATGGTGTTGGCGCTGCCGCCGGGGTAGTAATTGGCGATGGAGCCCTTCTGGATGCGAACGGAGTCCGCGTCATAGCCCTCTGCTTTCGCCTCGGCCAGATTCATGCCGCAGGCCGCGAGGAAGAGGTCAAACACCTTGACCACCTGGGCGCCGATGACGCCCCCGAAAGCCGCGTTCCGGCCGGCCAAGTTGGCGCCGGCGACGCGGCCCTGCTTGTTGGCCGTGGTGCCAAGGGGGATATACGTCTCTTTCCCGGTCAGCGCGTTATGGACCGTCGCGCAGTCGCCGCATGCGTAGATATCCGGGTCGGAGGTACGCATGCGCTCGTCCACGCGGATGGCGCCGCGCGCACCCAACTCAAGCCCCGCTTCCTTCGCAAGCTCGGTATTGGGGCGCACGCCGGCGCAGACGAGCAGGAAGTCGGCATCCAGCACATGGCCGTTGGAGAGTCTGCAAGCGGTGAAGCGCCCATTTGGGGCGATCACTTCCTGCACGGAGAGGCCGACGTGGAGGCCGACGCCCCGGTCTTTGAGCGCCCCGGCCACTTGGCTCGAGTATTCCTCCTCAAAGAAGGGCAGCAGGCGGGGCTGCACCTCCACGACCTCCACTTCCATGCCGCAGCCGCGCAGCGCGTCGGCCGTTTCCAGGCCGATGGGCCCGCCGCCCAGAATGATGGCCTTCTTGCTTTGCCGGGCCTTGGCCTTGATGGCCACTGCGTCCTCCACGGTCTTGAGCACATAGACGTCCCGGGCTTCGATCCCCCAAATCGGCGGCAGCGATGCGCTGGAGCCGGTCGCCAGAACCAGCTTGTCATAGCGCTCTTCGAACCGCTCGCCCGTATCTAGGTTCTCGACCACGACCTTTTTGGCCGCGGCGTCCAGATGCTTGACTTCATGGCGGATGAAGGTGGGGATCCCACGCTTGTTGGTCAAGGCTTGCGGGGTCAGGGTCACCAAGTCCTCGGGCTTCTTCACCCTGTCCTCGATCAGATAGGGCAGACCGCAGGCACCATAGCTGGTGAAGCCCGACCTCTCGTAGACTTTGAACTCGATCTCGGGCTCGATCCTCTTGGCCTTGGATGCGGCGGACAGACCCGCCGCGGTTCCTCCCACGACAATAGCCTTCATGGCAATCCCCCTACATTAAAATGCTCATTTTGCCAAAGCAATCGCTTGCGAAGCACCCCGGGAGGGTTGGAGGGCCGGAGCCCCCCATGTCCAATCGTACCGGGGCCGCCCGGAATTTCCGCGGAAATTCAGGCGCCGTCTCCGGTCGCCCGCCTATACTCCGTATTTTTTGATAACGCCCATCTCGTCCATCATCTGCTTGAGCGCGTCAAAGTGCGGGCCGGCATAGTCCTGATAGGGCGCGCGCAGCGAACCGCCCGGCAACCCAAGGATGTTGTAGGCGGCCTTCAGCACGATGGGGTTCGACAGGTGATAGAGTTCCTCCAGCAGCGGGAACCACTTGAAATAGCCCTGTCGGCACTCCTCCATGATCTGCATGTCCGTCCAAGGCCTGGAGTAGCTGGCTACCTCCTCGGGGATGATGTTGCCGCCGATGTTGGCCGTGCCGTTGCCGCCGATGGCCAGCGTGGGGATCACGATGGAGTACTTGGGGAAGTCGCAGCAGAGTATGTTGAGCTTGTCGCCGCAAAGGCGCTTGACCTGAACCAGGTGGCGCACATCGGGCATGGCTTCCTTATCGGCCACGAAGTTGGGGTGGAGGTCGGAGAGCTTCTTGATGGTCTCGGCCTCGATGCGCACGCCGGAGCGGGAGGGGTTGTTGTAGATACCGCAGGAGATATCAACGGAACCCATGCACTTGTCCAGATGGATGAAGGCGGAGGCCTGCGGGATCAATACGTAGCTGGGCACCAGGAAGATAACGCCGTCGGCGCCCTCGCTTTGGGCGAACTGGGCCAGCTTGACGCTCTCCTCGGTGGTGTTCATGTTGGCGCTGAAAAACACCGGGATCCGACCCTTGGTCATCTTGATGATCTGGTGGATGATCTCGTGCTTTTCCTCCAGCGTCAGCAGCGTGGCCTCGCCGGCCGAGCCCAGGACGAACAGCTCCTTGGTGCCATAGTGGATCTGGCGGTCGATGAGCACCTTGAACGCCCCGAAATCGACCTTGTTGTTCTTGTCAAAGGGGGTTACCATCGCGACCCAGGAACCGGTTGGCCTACGATAATCGGACATGGATTTTCTCCTTGATGTTAGTTGCTGGCAGCTTGCCCGGCGACGCCGTAGAGCTTCCTGTATAGGAAGAACCAGCCGAAGAAAACAACGGCCGAGGCCAGGCAGAGCCAGTTATTGGGCGAGAGCAGGCTGCAGCCAAGCGCGAACATGATCGCGCGTTCGATGGGGTTCAACGCCTTGACCATCCAGCCCTGCATGGAGAAGGCGACCGGCACGCACATCAGCACCGCGAAGAACACGTTGAGCGCGGTCTGGAGGTTGAAGGGCGTGATGATGAGCAGCAGGTCGGTGTTGATGACGAAGGCATAGGGCACGACGAAGGCCACGATGCCGATGCGTACCGCGTTCCAGCCCACCTTCATGGGATTGGCGTCGCCAAGACCCGCCGCGGCATAGCTCGCGACGGCAACCGGCGGCGTGATGGCCGACAGCGCCGCATAGTAGAAGATAAACATATGCGCGCCAAAGGGAGCGAGCCCCAAGCCGATCAGCGCGGGTGCCAGCGTGGCCGAGCCGATCATATAGGCCGCGGTCGTCGGCACGCCCATGCCCAAGATGATGGTCACCACCATGGCGGCGACCAGGCTCAGCAGCAGGCTGCTCTCACCCAGCGCCATGATGAGGTTGGACAGCTTCAACCCCAGGCCCGTCATGGCGATGATGCCCACCACGATGCCGCTGGTGGCACAGGCTGCGACCACCTGGAGGGCGGACTTGGTGGCGCGTATGCAGCTGTCCACCAAAAAGGAGAAGGAGAGGCGGTTATCCTTGCGGAAGATGGACAGCAGGACGATGGCCGCGGTGGCGACGATGGCCGAGCGCATGGCGTTCCACTGCAAGCCCATCAGCGCGGCGATCAGGATGCCCAGCGGGATGAACAACGGCAGGCCGTTCTTGAGGACATTGAGCAGATTGGGGATCTCGTCCCGATTCAAGCCCTTGATGCCCTTGCGCACAGCCTCGACGTCCACGTTGATGTAGATGCTGATGAAGTACAGCGCTGCCGGGATGATGGCGCCGATGACCACTAGATTGTAGGGGATGCCCACGGCGTCCGCCAGCACGAAGGCCGCGGCGCCCATGACAGGCGGCATGATCTGCCCGCCGGTGGAGGCGACTGCCTCCACCGCGGCGGCATAGGCCTTGTCAAGGCCCGACTTAATCATCATGGGGATGGTAAACGCGCCGTCGCTGACCACATTGGCGACCGCGGAGCCGGATATCATGCCAAACAGGGCGCTTGAGACCACGGAGATCTTGGACTGCCCCCCGCGGTACTTGCCGGCGACCGAGGTGGCCAGGTCGCTGAATATCTTATCGGCGCCCGAGGCGGCAAGGAACGCGGCAAAGACCAGGAAGAGGAAGACGTTGGAGGCCGATACGCCCAGCGCCGAGCCGTAGATGCCCTGATCGCTGAACAGCGTGGTCGCCAACCGCTGCAGGTTGTAGCCTCTGCTGCGGAAAGGGCCCGGCAGCAAGTGGCCGAAGAATCCGTAGAGGATAAAGGTGCTGGCCACGATGGGCAGCGCCCAGCCGACGGATATCTTGGTGGCGTAGAGGATGTTGATGATGGCAACGCAGGCGATGAGTACGTCCAACTTGTTGGGCACGACCTGCATGCGCATGATGTAGGCATCATAGTCCCATACGACATAGAGGCTGAACACCGCGGCCACGACGATCCCGATGATGTTGGCGATCTTTAACTTTTTGGACTTGATCATATCGTTGATATAGATCAGCGACAGCCCAAAGAGCAAATGCGTGGCCAACAGCACACCCTGCTTCATGTGCATGACGGTAAAGGCCAAAATGTGATAGGTGACCATCAGCACGGACAGGATGGCGAAGACGACCACGAGCCAATCAACCATTGTCTTGGGTTTTTTGACCTGTACGATCTCTTCTTCGCTGGCGGTCTCCTGAATGATCTTATCCGCCCTGCTTGTGATTTCCCTGGATTTCATACTTCCCCCTCCTGCGTACCGCCGGTAATCCGCTGCGTATTATTGCGCCGGGGGGATCAGTTTGTCGGCGACTTCGACGTTGTGGTCCTTCAGGTACTTGACGACGCCGGGGTGCAGATAGGTGGAGGCGTACTGGTAGTTGCTCATGTCCACGTTGGCGGTCGCCTTGTGGATGCTCAGCAGGTCGGACTGGTTGGCAAAGGTGGTATCCAGAATCTTGTACACATCTTCATCGGACATATCCGCGCTGCAGACGATCCAGTTCCAGTCGGCGACGCTGATGACGTCTTCCTTGTTGCCCTTGTAGGAATTGGCGGGGATGGTGCCTTCAAAGAGGAAGGGCATGCCGGCGAGCACCTTCTGCTGGGCTTCCTTGGTCATGCCGATGATGGTGACATCGTTGCTGCTCTCAAGCTCCACCAGCGCCGGGTAGGGCGGATTCTGGAAGGAAACGCCCACATCGGTGACGCCGTCGCCTACGTTGGGCGCGGTGTTGGTGTGGCTGTCATTGTGGATGACGCTGGGGGTGATGTCCAGAATCTTGAAGATCCTCTTGGCGGCGGAATCCACGCCCGCGCCCAAGCTGCCGGTGCCCACGGACTTGCCATTCAGGTCATAGATGTCCTTGATGTTGTTCTTGGTCAGCGCATACATGGTCATGTAGGAGGGATACAGGGGCAGCAGAACGCGGATCTTGTCGCACTTATTGCCCTGCGTCCAGTCCGCGGTGCCCTCCAGCGACTCGATGATCGTGGAGCCCAGCGTAACGCCCATGTCCAGCTCGCCCGACTGGATCATGGTCAGGTTGGCGGTGCTGCCGGTGGTGGACTCGGAAGTGACGTTGATGTCGCCTGATTTCTTGGAGATCATGTTGCCCCAACCGCTGCCGACCAGATAGTAATTGCCGCCGGCGGAAGAGGTGCCCAGCGAGAGCTCCCGCGTTTCGGCAGAAACGCAGCCCGGGACGATCAGGGAGACGGCCAACAGCAACGCGGTGACGACGGCCAGATGTGTCCTTTTCATAGTGACCCTCCTGTTTTTCGTTGTCCATACTCAATGGTAAATAAATTCGGCGAGGTTGTCTATATCGCACGATACATATACGGGAAGTCGCAAAATGAAATGCCGCGGGCGGCGGCGGCCGCATGTCCGCCATCTCGCGCCCGCAAAACCCTCGACGCAGCGCTGCGACGCCTTCGGTTTTTGCAAGCGCGAGGGGAAAGTTGGGAAACCATACCCCTGCGAGGTCATGGGCCTCGGGCGCGCTCGGTTTCGTCGGACGGTTGCGGAATAATGCTTGCATTCCCCACGCACAATATCTATGTTGAATTTCCCTTTATTTTCGCCCGCGATCTATGGTATAATCGATATCATCAAAGTACTATAGAAAGGGAGAGCGGCATGGCGTTTTGGATGACGAGCGAGCAGATCGATCTTTTCACGCCGGAAGTGGACGCGCTGCTGGCCGTTCACGGCCGCCATATCTCCCATGCGGCGAAAACGGTTTTTCTCAGTCCCGGCATGACCATCGAGGGCATCTACTACCTGCACAGCGGCCGCACGCGCCATAGCGTGGTCAACGAGGACGGCAACACCAAGCTGCTGTACACCCTGCGCCCAGGCTATTACTTTGGCGAAGCTTCCTATTATCTGCATGCGGAGACCTCCCTCATTTCGGAAACCGAGACGGATGTGGTTTTCTATCATCTGGCGCCTGACGTGTTGAAGCGTCTGCTCGCGGAGTCGGAGGCCTTCCGGCATTCGCTGCTGATGAACTACTCGACCAAACTGATGGTGGCGCGCTATGAGATATCGAACCTGTCCTTTTCCTCGACCAAGGAGCGCTTGATGCGCTTTTTCTGCTCGGTGGCCGATACGAAGCACCCGATCGACCCCAGCTGGTATCCGCTGATCGGGCAGTACAACCAGACGGAGATCGGCGAGATCATCGGCGTGACCCGCGTGACCGTCAACCGCAATTTGACCGAACTGTGCGCCGAGGGCGAGCTGCGCATCATCAAAACGCGGACCCAGGTGCACCGAACCGCCTACGAGCGCTACCGAACGCAGCCGCTGTACTGAACATGCACAGGGGGAATACAAAAAGC